>NZ_CALJAH010000400.1 GCF_938028185.1 uncultured Cardiobacterium sp.
GGTCAGGCTCCAGGGAAATTGATGATTGTATAGAATTTAGAGAGGATTGCTATATGAGGCTTTCGGTGGATGGCCATAAAAAAACCGGCGAGACCGCCGGTTTTTTTATGGCATCAAAAGCGGCTTATTTGACCACTTCGCCGCGTTCGCCGTGGAAGACCTGCTGGAAGGACTCGTTGCCATAGGGGTCGGTGTAGTTGACGTCGCCGACGACTTCTTCGGCGCGGGTACCGCTGATAATCAGGTTGTAAGTACCGCGCTTGCCGCCCGTATAAACGTCATGGGCAATGACATCGCCTTTACTCACCCCGTAATAAGTGCCGTACAGCCCTTCATGCTGACCGATGGGCGCTTCTGCCAGCTCGAATTTTTCGTGCAGGGTGTTGGCACTGATTTCGCCGGAACCTTTGTGGTTACTGAAATCGACGACGTAGTTCAGTTTGGCATCGTTCTGCGCGTTGTGGTCAAAGACGCGACCAACATAGAGCGCGCGGCCACTGGTCGGCAGGTTGTCGTACGGGGTCGGCGTGGTGTAGTACATCCGCCCGGTATCCATCACCGGATCGCCGTCGTGGCGGCCATAGGCGTAGGCGCCCGCATAGAAGCCACGGAAGGAACGCAGCGCCAAATCCTGGCTGACACGTTTTTTGTTTTTGTCGTTCTGGCTGCTGTATTCGGTCTGTGCCGTGCCGGAGTAGAAACCGCGCGGCAGGGTCATGCTGTTGATGCCCATTTTGTAGGCGCCACGGTCTTCACTCGCCAGCGACTGGCCGTCCACGGTCAGGTTGTAGTGGCTGTAGCCGTCCAGTTCGTCCGGCCAGCGGTATTCTGCGCCGCGTTTGTTTGCCCAAATCCATTCGCCGGCCGGGGATTCGGGGGCGATGATTTTGTTTTGTTTGGTCTGGCCGCGCGGGGTTGGGTCGGCTGCGGTGTTGTTGTCGTCACTGCCACCGCAGGCGGCGACCAGGCAGAGGGTTAGCGCAGAGATAAGCCATTTTTCCTGCATTGTTGGTTCTCCTGAATAGTGTTGGATGTTTCCTCGGATTTCAGCGGTTTTTTGCCGCGTACTCACGGTCGTAAAAGGTTGCCGAAACTGTCGGTATTTTAACCTTTCTGTCATAAACGGCAATGTTTTTCCGCCCGCGTGGCGCTTTTCAGATCATGTTCAGCTCGATTTTGGCGCGCAGGCTCATCATTTCCATGCCCCAGGGCGGGTCCCATTCCATCACCACTTCGCACTCCAGCACGCCATCGACCGCTTCCACCGCGTCCTTGACCCAGTCGGGCATGACGCCTGCCACCGGGCAGCCGGGCGCGGTCAGGGTCAGGTGGATTTCTGCCTTGCCGCTTTTTTTGTCGTAGTCCAGCGCGTAGATGAGGCCGAGTTCGTAGATATCGACCGGGATTTCCGGGTCATAGACGCCTTTGAGCGCGAGGATGATGTCTTTTTCGACCGGCGACAGGCCGGGGTCGTCAGGGTCTTTGTTGTAGGGGACGTTTTCCGGGTCAATCGTGAGCATCGGGGTTCCTTTTGGCTTGGTGTTGGTGGTTTTTCGCGTTTACATACACTTGAGCGCTCAAGGTGTATGTAAACCGGTTGGGTTTTGTCGCGCTGCGGGTGGTTTGCTGTTCCCACGGGGGAGGGGGCTGTTTGGTGATTTACATACGGTTGAGCGCTCGTGGTGTATGTAAAGCGGTTGCAGGGTGGGCTTTAGCCCACCGTTCTTTAATGGTGGGGCAAGCCCCACCCTACTTTTTTGTTCGGTCTGCGCTGCCTGTTTGCTGCCCCCGCCCCAGCCCTCCCCCACGGGGGAGGGGGCTGTTTGGTGATTTACATACAGTTGAGCGCTCGAGGTGTATGTAAATCCGGGTGTGGGATGGCTATTTGGCAGCGGGGTATGCGGGCTAACCTTCCCGGTTTTCTATGTTCAATATGGGTTCATCGGGTTAATTCGCTACCCCCACCCCAGCCCTCCCCCGCTGCGGGCTTCGCCCTGCGGGGGAGGGAGCCGGTCAGTGGCGGGTGCAAAGCTGTCATTCGGTCTTCGCCGCGTTTTTGCCGTGCAGGGCGGCGTCAAGGGTGTGCCAGGCGAGTGTCGCGCATTTGACGCGCGAGGGGTATTCGCGCACGCCCGCCAGTACTTTGAGTTTGCCGACGCTGTCCGGGATGGGGTCTTGCGTGGTGGCGATGTGGTGGAAGTCGTTGTAGAGCTGGGCAAATTCGGCGACGGTTTTGCCGCGCGCGAGGTCGGTCATCAGCGACGCGCTCGCTTTGGAGATGGCGCAGCCGTCGCCGACGAAGCTGATGTCGGCGAGTTGGTCGCCGTCCATGCGCACGTAGACTTTGAGGTTGTCGCCGCAGAGCGGGTTGTGTCCGGTGGCGCTGTGGTCGCAGGGTTCGAGTGCGTGGAAGTGGCGCGGGTGTTTGCTGTGGTCGAGGATGACTTCCTGGTAGAGGGCTTTGAGGTCGTTCATGCGAAGAGTTCCTGGGTGGCGCGCACCGCGGCGACGAGGCGGGCGATGTCGTCGTGGTCGTTGTAGGCGGCGAATGAGGCGCGGATGGTGGCGGGGACGCCGAAGCGGCGCATGACGGGTTCGGCGCAGTGTTGGCCGACGCGCACCGCGACGCCGTGCTGGTCGAGCACGGTGCCCGCGTCGTGCGGGTGGATGCCGTCCAGGGTGAAGGAGATGACGGCTGCTTTGTGTGGTGCGGTGCCGATGAGGCGCAGGCCGGGCAGTTCGGAAAGCGCTTGTTCGGCGGCGGCGCGCAGGGTTTCTTCGTAGGCGCCGAGTCGGGCGACGCCTTTGTCGTTAATCCAGTCTAGCGCGGCGCCGAGGCCGATGACTTCGACGATGGGCGGCGTGCCTGCTTCGAATTTGGCGGGCGGCGCGGCGTAGAGGGTGCGCTCAAAGCTGACGCTCAGAATCATGTCGCCGCCGCTTTGGTAGGGCGGCATGGCGTCGAGCAGGTCGTAGCGGCCGTAGAGGATGCCGATGCCGGTCGGGCCGTAGAGTTTGTGCGCGGAGTAGGCGAGGAAGTCGCAGCCCAGCGCTTGTACGTCCACCGGCATGTGGGCGACGGCCTGTGCGGCATCGACGACGGTGATGATGCCGCGCGCTTTGGCGCGGGCGATGAGCGGCGCGAGGTCGTTGATGGTGCCGAGTGCGTTGGAGACGAGCGCGGCGGAGAAGATTTTGACGCCGTCGAGCAGGTCGTCGAGGTTCGTGGTGTCGAGCGCGCCGTCGTCGTCGATGGGCAGGACGGCGAGGTCGGCGCCAAAGCGCTGGCAGGCGCGCTGCCACGGCACGATGTTGGCGTGGTGTTCGAGCGCGGTGAGCAGCACGCGGTCGCCCGGTTTGAGGACGAGTTCGCCGAGGGAGCTGGCGAGCAGATTGAGCGCTTCGGTGGTGCCTTTGGTGAAGATGATTTCTTCGGCGCGCGAGGCGTTCACGAAGCGGGCGACTTGCGCGCGCACCGCGTCGTAGCGCGCGCTGAGTTGTTGCGAGAGGTGATGCACGCCACGGTGGATGTTGCTGTAGTGGTGGCGGTAGCAGTCGTCCATCGCTTCGATGACCGCCAGCGGTTTTTGCGTGCTGGCGGCGTTGTCGAGGTAGGTCAGCGGTTTGCCGTGGATGGTGCGGCTGAAGATGGGAAATTCGTTTTTCATGCCGCCGCCTCGTCGCCGTCGCCGAGCCAGATGTCGCTGATGGTTTGGTGGACGGCGTCGGCGAGGGTTTGGTGTTCGACGACCACGGCTTCGTGCAGGAAGCTCAGGATGAGCATTTTGCGCGCCGCTTCGTAGCCGATGCCGCGCGAGCGCAGGTAGAACAGCGCTTCTTCATCGACTTTGCCGGTGGTCGAGCCGTGCGCGCATTGGACGTCGTCGGCGTAGATTTCCAGACGCGGAACGCTGTGCGAGCGGGCGTTGTCAGAAAGCAGGATGTAGCGGCTGTCCTGGCGCGCGTCGGTTTTTTGTGCGCCGTGCGCGACGTAGATCATGCCGTCGAAGATGCCGAGCGCCGCGTCGTCGAGGGCGCCGCGCACGCGCTGGTGGCTTTCGCTGTTTTCGGTGAGGTGGCGCACGTTCAGGTGGTAGTCGCCGATTTGGCTGCCTGCGAGCAGTTGTACGCCGCCGAAGGCGAAGTGGGTGCCTTCGCCGCGCAGTTCGCTGTGGATGTCCAGGCGGAGCAGGTCGCCGCCCGCTTGCAGGGCGTTGAGGCGGACGCGGCTGTTGTTCGCCTGTTGCACGGCGGCTTGTGCCACTTGCGCGGTGCCGCTCTCGCCCTGAAACCACAGGGCGACGTCCACCTGCGCGCCATCGGCAGCGTCCACGGTGATGACCGGCAGTTGCGCACCTTTGCGGCTCACGCGGTAGTCTATCCAGAAGGCGCTGCGGCTGTTTTTGCCGGCGCGGATGTGAATGCGCGAGGGTTGTAGGCGGCGGGCGAGGAGGTCGATGTTGAGTGCGGCGATGTCGGCAAGGTCGGCGTCGTCGGGGACGGTGAGTTGTAGGGCGTCGGGCAGGAGCGCGAGGTTCAACGCGGCGAAGGCGGCGTCGTCCAGCGCCAGCAGGGCGCGGTCGGCTTCGGCATAGATGCCGAAGTCTTCGCCGATGGCATCGGGCAGGTCAAATTGGTAGTCGGCGCCTTCGCTGCGGCGCGCGTCATCGCGCAAGGCATCGAGCGGTGTCCAGCGCCAGTGTTCGCGGCGGCGCAGGTCGCCCATTGCTTGCCAGCGGGTGAAGGCTTCTTGTTGTAGCGCGCCTTCGGCGGCGCGGATGTCCGGGAAGAAGCCGCTCATCAGGCGCTCCGGGCGGCGCCGGTTTCTTCGCCGCGGAAGTCGGCATAGCCTTTTTCTTCCAGTTGCAGCGCCAGCGTTTTGTCGCCGCTTTCGACGATTTCGCCATTGACCAGCACGTGCACGTAGTCCGGCACGATGTAGTCGAGCAGGCGCTGGTAGTGGGTGATGACCATGAAGCTGCGCTTGGCGTCGCGCAGGGCGTTCACGCCTTCGGAGACGACGCGCAGGGCGTCGATGTCGAGGCCGGAGTCGGTTTCGTCCAGTACCGCCAGGCGCGGTTCTAATACTGCCATTTGCATGATTTCGTTGCGTTTTTTCTCACCACCGGAGAAGCCGACGTTCACCGCGCGTGAGAGGAAGCTGTCGTGCATTTTCACGCTTTTCATGCGGCTTTGGAGCAGTTCGTAGAATTCCATCGCGTCCATCTCGCCCTTGCCTTCGTAGGCGCGTTTGGCGTTTACCGCCGCTTTCAGGAAGTAGAGGTTGCTGACGCCGGGGATTTCCACCGGGTACTGGAAGGCGAGGAAGATGCCGGCGCAGGCGCGCTCGTCCGGCTCCATTTCCAGCAGGTCGCGGCCGTCGTAGGTGATGCTGCCTTCGGTGACGACGTAGCCTTCACGCCCGGCGATGACGTTCGCCAGCGTCGATTTGCCGGAGCCGTTCGGCCCCATGATGGCGTGCACTTCGCCCGCGCCGATGCGCAGATTGACGCCGTTTAGGATTTTTTTGCCGTCTTCGGTGGCAACGTGCAGGTTGTGGATTTCTAGCATGGGGGTTTCCTTGTTTTGATTTTGAAGCGGGTTTACATACACCTGAGCGCTCAGGGTGTATGTATATTTAGTGAGAGACGGTTTTCGAGAAGAGGTTGATGACCGCCACGCCGGCGACAATCAGCGCAATGCCAAGCACGGCGGGCGGGTCGAGTTTCTGCCCCAGCGCGAGGCCAATGAGGGCAATCAGCACGATGCCGCAGCCCGACCAGATGGCGTACACCATGCCGACCGGGATGCTGCGGAAGGCGAGCGCGACGAAGTAGAAGCAGACGGCGTAGAGGAGCAAGGACGCGGCCGTGGGTAGCCATTTGCTGAAGCCGTCGCTGTATTTGAGCAGGGTGGTGGCGATGACTTCGAGGACGATAGCGAGGGTGAGGGAGAGCCAGGGGTTCATGTGGATTCGTGGTTTGGTAATGTTTTACGTACAGGGTAGCGACTATGGTGTATGTATATTTTGAGCCTCATAAAATGACGTTACTGAGGGAGAAAATAAACTTGGTAAGCCCGAATAGATAAAGAACGCCCAAAATAATTAGTCCCGCCATAACCCCCGCCAATGTTTCAAGGAAGCCTTTTCCAAACGCTTCTTTTGCATTTTCTGCCCGGTATTGTGCAAGTAGTCCGATGAGCCAGCCCATAATCCAACTAATCAATATCCAGAAATAGTCGTGAACGCCAAAAATTCTGGAAGACAAATTGAAATGGCTCAACATAAAAAACCAGAATAATGCACTGCCACTAAGCGCAACGCCACTCAAGAAATAGGGTTTTGCCCTCAATGCCCAAGCAACCACGATTGGCAACAGCAATCCCGCGAGTAGCGGAAAATAGGCGCGCATCATATTGGACTGCCCCATCAGCAGGATGGCAATAACAGCAGGCAGGTATAGCGCCAGGGCGATTGATAAATCTATGTTGCGGACTGTCATGGTGGGTTTTCGTGTTCTTCGGGTGAATGGTTATGGGTTTATGGTTTTACATACAGGGTAGCGGGGGTGTATGTAAATGGCTGCGGTGTGTTGTCGCTACGCGGTTTGTTTGCTGGCCCCCCCCCCCCCCCCCCCCCCCCGGGGGGGGGGGTTTCCCCCGGCTT
>NZ_CALJAH010000401.1 GCF_938028185.1 uncultured Cardiobacterium sp.
GCGGCGTTTTGTTTTTTAGCCTGAATGCTAAGGGCGTGTTGACAATTGAGACATCCCCCTCCCCCGCTGCGGGCTTCGCTCTGCAGGGGAGGGGGATTTTTCAATTATAAACAGCGCCTAGCCTGCCACCTTCACCACTTCTGCGCGGGCGTGGCGGCGTTCCAGCCACAGATGGCGGCGGATGATAATCCGCCCCAGCGGGCGGACGGCGGCGACGGCGGTCGCAAGGGCAGCGCTGGCGGCGAGCAGTTGCAGCGGTTCGGCAAGTGTCTGCGTCGCCAGCAGCGCGGTGAGGAAGGCGGCGAGCGGCAGGCCGTAGGTGACGAGCGCGCTGATGTTGAGCCCGGCGGCGGAGAGGTGCAGCTCGGCGGTCTCACCCGTGCGCCAGCCGTCGCGGTTGGGCAGGGCGATGCTACCGTTGCGGAAAAAGCCGCGGAACCACGGGCGGTTGCCGCAGCCGTTGCCCTCGGCGCAGCGGCGGCATTCGCGGATGTCGTCCACCGGCACGAGGTGGAGGGTGGTGGCGTCAGCAGCGGTGATGCGGACGCGGATGGTGTTGTCAGTCATGGGGTTATCGTTGATTGTGCAGAAATATTCCGGCGGCGACTGCCCAAATGGCAAGCTCCAGCAGGAATACCCAGTGAAAAATGAAATTGAGCCACCACGGCTGGTAGCGGGCGGTGACGGTGAACAGGGAATACGGCGTATCGCGCCACGGCATCAGCCAGGATATGTCGCCGACGATGCTGTCAAGGCAGAGATGCACCATGCCGTTCACCGCAAACAGCAGCGCGATGGCGGCCGCCGGGCGATGCGTGCGCCGCCAGAAAAGGAAGGCGATGACGAGCGCCAGCAGCCAAAGCGACGGCCAATGCGTCAAGTAGCGATGATGGTGAACGCGACGGTGATCGACAAGGTAAAACCAGAGCATATCGACATCGGGCAGAATGCCGCTGATGGCGCCATAAAGCGACCAGGCGCGCGCGGAAAGTTGGGCCGGTTTCAGGCGGCGTAATAATTGTGCGCCGATATATCCGGCGGGAGCGTGGGCGGTAATCATGTTTTTGTCTCCGGTGGCGGGAATTGCATTTCCGGCTTGTCGTCATAGGCATTCCAGTCAATTTCCCATTCTTTAACCGTAAAATAATATTCCAGATTTTCCATGTCCTGCACCCAGTCATCAAACCAGAGCCAGTCTGAATTAAATTCCGGGGAATTTTTCGGCGGCGCAATAAATACAAAAAAATCTTCATCTTTCGGGCTGTCCTGCAGAATATAAACCCGCCCGCCCTGATATTCGCCACGCAAGATTTTTCCGGTTTTATGCAAAACGATTTTCCTCATGACGGATATTTTTCCCGCATTCGTGCATCATTATTATCGCTATCGCCAGTGGCATACAAATCTGTTGCCACTTCATCAATCACCGTGCGCAATTCCAATTCCTTTAACCATTCGCCGGGAATGGCATTGATGCCATCGCGTGCGCCGAGCAAATTACCGGCAATGGCGCCGGTCGAATCCGAATCGCCGTCGTGATTGACCGCCATCACAATGCCGCTGCGCACATCCGCCGCCGCGAGCGTGCAATAAACGGCAATCGCCAGCGCCTCCTCGGCAATCCAGCCCTGCCCCAACTGCGCTACCGCCAGCGCGGGCGGCACATCGCTTGCTGCCAACGCCTCCGCCTGTTGCAGCAAATGCAGCGTGCTTTCGTGTCCGGCGCGGGCGCGCAGCAGCGGCTTGGCGCGCGCAAGACCGTCCGCCAGTGTCGCTTCCTCGCACAGCGCCTGCACCAGTACCGCCAGCACGCCCGCAGTGAGCGAACCGGCGGGATGGCCGTGGGTCAGCGTCGCCAGCGCCGTCCCCGTCTGAAAGGTTTGCGCGTGTGACCAGCGCTGCGCGGCCGCATACAGCCCGACTGGCGCCATCCGCATCACCCCGCCGCAGCCCTTGCTGTTGTTCTGCGCCAGCGCGCCCAGCACCGGCATCCTGCTCAGCGCGGTGAGGCAGGTCATGCCCGGTGCGCGGCGGTGGTGCAATTCCGGCTGTTGCCACAACCAGCCGGACGGCTCCTCCGCCGCCAGCAGCGGGTCATACGGCCATTCATCCTGGGTACGCAGCCAGGCCAGATAACTGCGGGCGGTGGCGCGCACCACATCGCCATCGCCACACCACGCCGCAAGCAGCCCGGCGGCGGTAAACAGCGTCATCTGCGTGTCGTCGGTAATCGCGCCAACGCGCTCATAACCGAGGGCAAAGGCGGTGATGCCCGCCGTGCCAAAGTGGCGGAGAATATCGGCGCGGGGCATGAACTCGACCGGCGCACCGAGGGCATCGCCCGCCGCCCCGGCGAGCAGGCAGCCACGGAAGCGCTCCTGTGGGGTAATGTCAGCCATGACGGCTCCTTAGTAAAGAGAAAACGGGCACTATGGTAGCGCAGATTGCCGCGCCCCGCCCTTGTCCGTAAACTGCGCTTTCCCTTGAATCCCGGAGAAAATTATGTGCGATTTTGTTAAAAAATATCCGCTGCTCGCCCCGTATAAAGATGCCATTCTGCCAACCGCGCAAACCATCGCGCCGTTTACCTGGCAAGAATGGCAGGGCGAAGGCCGCCCGCCCCTCTGGCAAAGCCATCTCGGCGGCGTACCCTATTTGCCGCTGGACGATGAATATCCTTATACCAACCGGGGCTATCCTTTTGCGCTGTTTGCGCAAATCCATTTTGCCGAAATGCCGCCCGTTCCCGATTTCCCGACGGCAGGCATTTTGCAAATATTTGTGGATGGCATGGATGACAGTTTGGGGTTGGTCGGCGATGGGGAAAGACCACTTTACCGCTATTATCCCAACGTTATTACAGATGACAGCGCCTTGCAGCAAAATCTTCCCAATGCACCTTTACAGGAAAAACGGCAAAATCCGCCCTGTATCTTGCAATTTCAGCAAGCGCAAACGCAATATATGACGGATAGCGATATGCGCTATGACGATGTTATCGTCGATAAAAATGGTAACAGGCTTGGTTGTAGCGGTGAAGCATATAACCAGTATCTTGACCTTTCAAGGGAGGTCGAAAATTATATCGGCGGTTATTTACTAACCTGCCAGTATGACCCGCGCCACCGGATTGTTTTTGATGATGTGCCAGATGATCCGGAAGAAGTGCGATTTGAACAAAGCCGTCTGCTGTTGCAAATATCCGATGAACTTCCAATCCTTGACTATTATTATCTTTTTATCAATTTCTTTATCCACCCGGATGATTTGCGCCAGCGTGATTTCTCCGAAATGTTTTCCAATGTGCATGGTGATTAAGCCAAAAAAGCCGCTGTGAACAGCGGCTTTTTTAACAGACTTTCTTGCAGACGCTCAGACGCGCCGGTACACCGCCGCAAACGGCAGGCGGTGGCGTTCGCCCCAAATGCCGTGTCCTTCTTGGCGGATGCCGCAGCTCACGATCATGTTGATTTCCGCGCCGCGCGGCAGGGCGAGGATGCGTTTGACGCGGCGGCTGTCCAGTCCTTCCAGCGGGCAGGTGTCGTAGCCCGCCTCGCTCATCGCCAGCATGAAGGTTTGTGCGGCAAGGGCGCAGCTTTTATGCACGACGACACGCATATCCGCCTCGCTGCAATCGGTGTACATCGGGCGGAACAGGCTGATCGCGCCGAACAGCGTTTTGCGCAAGCAGCCGAGCAGGCCAAAGCAGCGTGCATAAACGAAAGGCAGCAGTTTGCCGTAATAGCCACGGTTGGCGGCGAGGCGTTTTTCCTGCTTTTCCGGCGGGCTGGTGCGGCGGATGTTCTCCGCTTCCAGCGCCATCACCTGGCGGGCATGGTCGCGGTAGCGGTCTTGCCTAGTCACGAAAACAACCATTTGTTGCGCCGTTGTCGCTGCTTGCTGGCCGAGGCAGGCGGTGGCGAGTGCTTGCAGCGTCGCCGGGTCGGTGACGTGGACAAATTGGTAGAGCTGCATATTGGATCTGCTCGGCGCGAGGCGGGCTTGTTCAAGACAGCCGCGCACGGTATCGGCGTCAATGGGCTGGTCAGGATCGTAGTGGCGCACGGCGCGGCGGTGGTTTAGCAGGTCAATGAGCATGGGAGTTCCTTGTCGTTTGAAAAATTGCCGGAAACTTATTCCGGCAATTCTGGCTTTATGGCATAACGACTTTCCAGCCGTCTTTGGTTTTGATAAGCGGAATGTCGGCATCCTGTGGTTTGTCGCTGGCTTTGCTTTTCAGTGTGCCTTTTATCGTCGCCTGTGTTTTTTCTTTATTGGTGTAGGTGACTTTGCCGAGGGTGACTTCCGCGCCAACGGCTTTCATTTGCGCCTGTTCGGCTTTGACACGCTCGGTCATGGCTTTTTTCGCGTCTGCCGGTTTGCTTTTGCTGTCTTGCGGAATATAAACGTATTGAGCCGCTTTGGCAGCATCGCCGTGGATAAATTCGGCGAAGAAGGCTTTGGCGACCGCTTCCGGGGTTTGTTCGGCACTCCAGGCGAGGCTGCTGATGGCGGCAAGGGCGGTGAGAAGCAGGGTTTTGAGGAGGGTTTTCATGGTTTATTCCCTGGTTTGGTTGATTGAATGCAAACCGCCGGAAGTTTTTTCTCCGGCGGATTGGCGATTTTACATTTTGATGCGCCAGCCTTTGTCGGTTTTGATGAGTCTGACGTTATTGGTTTCGCTGTGTTCTTTGCCGTTCTTTTTGCCGGTCAGGGTAATTTTGACGGTGGCTTCGGTTTTGTCGGCATTGGTGTAGGTGACTTCGCCGGTGCTGACGTCAATGCTGCCTTCTTTTTTGATTTGTGCCTGCATTTCACCCGCCATCATGGTGATTTTGCCTTTTGCCATTTCCGCGCCTTTGTCGCCTGCTTCCGGCGGGATGTAGATGAGTTCGACGGCTTTGCTGGCATCGCCGCTGAAGAGTTCTTCAAAGAAGGTCTTGGCGGTTTTTTCCGGGGAATCGCCACCGCAGGCGGTGAGGATGCAGGCAAAGAAGACGAGGCAGAGGGTTTGTAGCAGTTTTTTCATCGGGTTCTCCGTTGTGTGAATGGATGCCGCCGGGTGACGGCGCGCGAAGTGTAGCCGCTTGGCGGGTTGTTGAACAGGCTTTTATGCCCACCCCAGCCACGGGAAGAGCGCGATTACCGGGGCGACCAGCAGTAGCGAGCAGGCGGTGGTGATGGCGATAATGTTGGCGGCGGCGGTGGCGTTGCCGCCCATCGCTTTTGCCATGATGTAGCTGGCGGCAGCGGCGGGGGTTGCGCCCATGAGGTAGAGCAAGCCGAGCGCCGTGCCGTGCAGGCCGAACGCGATTCCGGCGGCGACGAACACCAGCGGTGAGGCGACCAGCCGCCCGATGCTCGCCCAAATGGCCATTTGTCCCGCGCCGAAGATGCCGCGCAGGTCAAAACTGGCGCCGGTGGTGAGCAGTGCCAGCGGCAGGGTGAGGTTTTTCAGGTAGCCGGCGAAATGAAGCACGGTGTTTGGCAGCGGCAGGGCGACGGCTTTGACCAGCATCGCGGCGATGAGCGCCAGCACCAGCGGGTTTTTCAGCACGCGCTGCACCAATGGCCAGATGGCGCGGTTGTCGTCCTGGCTGAGGGCGATGACGGCGAGGATGTTCATCAACAGCGTCAGCGCGCCGGTGAAGATGGCGGCGGCGGCGAAGGTGTTGCTGCTGTCGCCATAGACGCCGCCGATGAAGGCGAGGCCGATGATGCCGAGGTTGCCGCGAAAGACGCCCTGGACGAACACGCCCCGGTCGGCGGCGGGCATAGCGCGCGAAAGCCAGCTTGCGCCGAAGTAAAGCACCAGCACTGCCAGCCAGCCCGCGCCTATCAGCCGCCACTCTGCAAGCGGCGAGACGTCGCTCTTGATGACGCTGACGAACAGTAGCGTCGGCAGTGCGTAGCGATAAACGATATGGCTCATCCCCGCGACCAGTTCGCCGCCCATCTCGCCGCGCCGCTTCATCCACCAGCCCATGACAATCAGCGCCAGCACCGGGATGATGGTTTCAGCGGAAAACGCCAGCCCTGCCAAAAATCGGCTCATCGGTAATCTCCTCAAAAACGTCATTATAATGCCCGCCCGCTTATCAACTTCGCGACAACCATGCTGTATTCCCTGCTTG
>NZ_CALJAH010000402.1 GCF_938028185.1 uncultured Cardiobacterium sp.
AATAAGAAATGGCGACGGCGAACGCGCCCAGCACCGCATAAGAAAGCGCGGTGCTGGTGCCATCGGCGATACCCGCTTCAAACACCTTGACCAAATACTTGAGTTTCAGAATGGCATCGGGGGCGCTCACGCCCGCATCCGGAAAGGCGGCGAGGATGGTGTCTGCCGGAATGTCGGCCACCATGCCGCCGATAAAGGCGCTGATAATCAGGCTGAAAACAACGTGGACGCGCGCCAGCGAGAGAATAAGCATCAGGCTGACGGCAAGGACGACGGGGTTCATGGATGAAATCTCCTGTTTTTCGAATCGTGGGAGGGCGAAGTGTAGCGGGATTTTCGAAGATTGATAGGTTTTTTTGTGCGACTCGCTACGGTTTTAGTGTACAACACTAAAAATTTTGCGAAATTCAGCGATTCCCGTCAGCAGCCGTTATAATGCGGCGCCCACCCGTCACGAGACCCGCCATGAAAAAACTCAACTCACGCGACACCGACTTTCCGCAAGCACTCGCCGCACTGCTTGCCTTTGAAAATGCACAAGACCCTGCGGTAGAACGCGCCGTCGCCAACATCTGCGCCGATGTGCGCCAGCGTGGCGACGCGGCGCTGCTCGAATACACCAACTGCTTTGATGGCACCAACGCGCGCAGCATGGCAGAACTCACACTCAGCCAGGACGACCTGCAACAAGCCCTCGCCTGCCTGCCCGCCGCAACACGCGACGCCCTGCAAACCGCCGCAACACGCGACGCCCTGCAAACCGCCGCTGCGCGCCGCGCCAGGCGTAGATGGACTGGTCGTCGTCACCGACAGCGGTGAAGGCGGCGGCTGCGCCGACGAGCAGTTGCAGCAGTTGGTACTGGCTGTCGTTGGTGTCCTGGTATTCGTCGATGAGCAGGTAGCGGATGCGGTGCTGCCAGCGGGTGCGCACGTCGTCATGGTTTTTGAAAAGGGCAAGCGGCAGGGTGATGAGGTCGTCGAAATCGACGGCGTTGTAAGCACGCAGGCGTTCGTTGTAGTGGTGGTAGATGTGCGCGGCCAGCACCTGTTCGTCGTTTTGGGCGAGGCTGCGCGCGGTGGCGGGCGCGATGTTGGCGTTTTTGTAGGCCGATATTTGCGCCTGTATCTGCCGGACTTGTGCGTCGTCTTCCTGTTTGCTCAGTTCCTTGATAAGGGTCGCGCCGTCGCGGGCGTCGAAGATGGTGAAGTTGCGCCGCAATCCTGCCGCCAGGTGTTCTTTTTGCAGGATGTCGAGGCCCAGGCGGTGAAAGGTTGAGATATGCAGGCCGCGCGCTTCTTTGCCGAGGATGGCGCGCACCCGCTCGCCCATTTCCCGTGCGGCTTTGTTGGTGAAGGTGAGGGCGTAGATGCTGTTCGCCGGATAACGTGCCTGACGCACCAGCCAGGCGATTTTCTGGGTGATAACGCCGGTCTTGCCACTGCCGGCACCGGCAACGACAAGCAGCGGGCCGCCGAGGTAGGTAACGGCTTCGGTTTGCTGGGGATTCAGGGCGGGAATAGCGGTGGTCATAAGGGGGCAGGGTGTGAGCGGATGGACATTGTAGCGTACAGGTGAGGATATGCTGCGCATCCTTGCGGGGGCGCCAAGCGGGATAAATGCTGGATTTACTGCCGTGGATGTCGTTGATAGTGGCTATTCCGTATCCTCCCGCATGAAGGCATTGCTCTTCGCTCCTACGCCACCCTTTGCGCAGAGGCGTACAATCGCGCCCTTCCTATAAACAACGACCCATTCCCATGTCCGAAACCAGCCCTGAAAAATCCGCCAACATCCACACCAACGACCCTTTCGGCAGCCTGCTTGGTTACGCGCCGGGCGGCATCGCCATCTATTCTTCCGACTATGACAGCGCCGACGAGCGCGAGTTTCCCGACGATGCTGCCTACCGCAGTTACCTCGGCGACGAATACATGGGCTACAAATGGCAGTGCGTCGAGTTCGCCCGCCGCTACCTCTACCTCAATCACGGCATGGTCTTCACCGATGTCGGCATGGCTTACGAAATCTTCTCGCTGCGCTTCCTGCGCCAGGTGGTCAACGATGCCCTGCTGCCGCTGCAAGCCTATGCCAACGGCAGCCGCAAGCAACCTGAAGCGGGGGCGCTGCTGATTTGGGACGAAGGCGGCGAATTCGAGCGCACCGGCCACGTCGCCATCATCACCGAGGTATTGCCCGACCGCATCCGCATCGCCGAGCAGAACGTCATCCATTCCCGCCTGCCGCGCGGCCAGCAGTGGACACGCGAACTGATGATGACCGTGGACGCGTCTGGCGGCCACACCCTGCACGACACCTTCACCGACACGGACATCCTCGGCTGGATGATACAGACCGCCGACCCCGCACACAGCCTGGCGCAGCCCGTGCCGCCGCCGGAACTGCTCACCATCCGCAGTGCCCGCCTACCGGAGCATGGCCCGTTCGCCCACCTTCACCACCGCAATCTGTTCGCGGGGGCCCACCG
>NZ_CALJAH010000403.1 GCF_938028185.1 uncultured Cardiobacterium sp.
CGTCCCGTCCATGCCGCGCAAATAACGCCCCCAGGCACGCAGCCGCTGCACCCGCTCCCGCGCATCACAATCCGGCATCTTGACCGCGAGCGGCGCGCTCAACTCGACCAGCCGCTCCTCACGGTGCGCGTCCGCATACGCGGCAAAATCCATCAATACCCGCTGCTCCTGCCGCGACAGCCGCCACGGCGGCGGCAACACCTCGCCCGGCTGCAACACCCGCGCGGCGGGCGCGGGTGCCTTCCTGAAAATCACCACCGTCCCCGCCATCCAGTCGCCGAGCCGCTGATTCCGAGGGCTCACCAACAAGGCGAGCGTACCGACAGCAAAAAACGCGGGCAGCCAGTCCAAATAACGCAGCACATTGCGCCACGCCGCCTGCGCGGCAGAAAGCGGCATCAAATCGGCGCCGATGACCTGCAAATTGCACCAGCGCTTGCCCGGTGTTACCCCGGCACACAACCACTCAAACAAAAAGAAATATCCCCAGATGAGGACAAAAGTGAGCGCGAGAAAAATGCCGTGCGCCGCCGCGCTGCCGCCAAAGAGCCGCACCGACAAAAAAGCCAGCACAAACACCCCGGCCACAATCAACAACATATCGCACAACAGCGCCTGCGCCCGCGACAGCGGATCGGCCAGCACCGCAACCAGCTGCACCCCCTCCGGGGTTTCCACATAAAGCGCGTCGTCGAGGAGCACCCTTAGCCACCAGCCCGCGAAGCCAATTGCGCAACCAAGCCAAGACCACCAAACACAATAGTGAGTAACATCAGCACACCGAGCAGGCGAATAATCTTCATCTGCGCCTCGCAGGCGCGCTCAATATCGCCTGCCTCACCGCTATCCATCGCCGCCGTACACGCCTTGTAATAAGCACGAAACAGAACAATCTGCCAAATCCCCATCGCCAGCGTAAAAAGATGCGAAAAAATCTTGCCCGGTTCGAGGAAAAATCCCAATAACGTAAAAAGTACGCTGATAATCATCACAACAAACATGACAAAGCTCCAGCGGGCAGCCTTGGGGAAATGTTCCAAAAGCGTATTCATAAAAAATCCCTGTCTCCAGATAACAAAAACCGTTATAAGCGCAGCCCGATAATGGCAAAAACAAACAACACAATATCCAGAATAGCAACTATCTTGAAGAAAGAAGTGCTGCTGATAAAACACTGCTCCGCATCATCCATATTGCC
>NZ_CALJAH010000404.1 GCF_938028185.1 uncultured Cardiobacterium sp.
CGGTGGGGCAAGCCCCACCCTACCCACAGAAATCCGTCGTAGGGTGTTGGCGGCACAGCCGACACGCACGCGGGAAAACCGGGAAAAACGCGCGTGTTTGCGGCACACGCCCTACGGGTTGTCGAGACGGGCGGTTACGGACTTCGTCCTAACCGCCCCTACGTGCTTTAACGGTGGGGCAAGCCCCACCCTACCCGCAGCGCGATAAATGGCGACCGCGTCCTGCTCACCACGTCCCGCCCGCGCCGCCGCCAGCGGAGCTGCCGCCACCTCCGCCGTAATCGCCGGATGAGGAAGACGACGATGAGGAGGAGAAAGGAGAGGAGAAACTGCTGCGGCTGATGTAGCCGCCGCTGCCGTCATCGTCATCATCATCGTCGGAGCCGTCCCCGCCGCTTTCTCCGCGCATGAGCGCCTGGACGATGCGGCGCAATCCGCCTGCGACGATGTAGGCGGCAATGAGGATGGTGAGAACCTGCGGTAGGGAGTGGCCGGCGAGGTAGAAACCGCCCCCGGCCAACGCCAGCAGCACGATGCGCGCCGGGGAGCGCAGGCAGGCGGCGACAGCGGTGAGGAGGAAAACGAGCATCCCGGTGGTTTCTGAAAACGCATCCGCCGTGCGTCCAGCATCATCCGTCTGTCCGGCCAAAGCGAGACGCTCTGTCGGGTCGGCCTGCAAGTGTGCGGCTATTTTGTCCACGCCCGTGTTCAGCCCGGCGGCGAAGCGGCCTTGTTTGAAGGACGGCACCATGTCGTTGATGATTTTTTTGGCGAAGGCGTCGGGGAGGTCGCCCTCAAGGCCGCGCCCGGTGATGATGCGGATGGCGTGCTCTTTTTCGCTCAGGAGGATGAGCAGTCCGTCGTTGCGCGTGCGGTCGCCCAGTCGCCAGCGGTCAAAAACGGCCATGCCGTAGTCAAAATCGCTCATGCTGTTCAGGTTATCGACCAGCACGATGGCGCCCTGCATCACTTGCGCCTGATGCAGCGCGCGCAGTTTTTCGTTGAGCGCCGCCGCATCCGCTGGGGCAAGCATTCCCGCCTGGTCAACGACGGGGTCGGTGCCGATGGCGAGTTTTTCCGGCGCAACCGCCTGCGCCGCGCCCGCGAGGAAGGCGAGCAGGAGCAGCAGCCGTTTCATGGGAAGCTCACTTGCGGCGCAGTGGCAGCCGCTTCGTTTTCCGCCTCAAAGTTCGCCTTGGCGTGCAGGTCGCTCAGGCGCGCAATGAGGCTCGTTGGGAAGGTGCGGATGCGGCTGTTGTAGTCGCGGACGTGTTCGATGTAGCGGTTGCGCGCGGTGGCGATGCGGTTTTCCGTGCCTTCGAGCTGGGTCTGCAAGGCTTCAAAGTTGGCGCTTGCCTTGAGGTCGGGGTAGCTCTCGGCGACGGCGAGCAGGCGCGCGAGGCCGTTGCCCAGCTCGCTTTGCGCGGCGCGGTAGCGCTCCAGCGCGGCGGGGTCATTGAGCTGTTCGGCGCTGAGGTGGACGCCGCTGACGCGGCTGCGCGCTTCGGTGATTTGTGTCAACACGCCTTGTTCGTGCGCGGCGTAGCCTTTGACGGTGGCAACGAGGTTGGGGACGAGGTCGGCGCGGCGCTGGTACTGGTTTTCGACTTCCGCCCAGGCGGCGGCAACGCTTTCGTCGGCGCGTTGCAGGCCGTTGTACATTTTGATGGTGAAGCCGCCGCAGATGAGGACGAGCGCGGCAAGGATGAGGGGCAGGCGTTTCATGGAAGCTCCAGGTGAGGGTTCGGGCAGAGTGTATAGCAATCCCCCTAAAGCCTCATACTGTGTTGCGCCGCCTCGCCGTACAACCGCGTACTGTCTTCGGCGGCGCGCCTTGTCTGAGGCTTTCGGTGTATCGCTATATTGGCTGCAATACGCTACGACTCGCGGTGCGGGCAGAC
>NZ_CALJAH010000405.1 GCF_938028185.1 uncultured Cardiobacterium sp.
TTGTAGTCGCTGATTTTGCCCGGCTGTTGCCAGCTGGCCGCGTCGTCGCTGTCCAGCAGGAAGGCGAAGGTATCCGCGCCCGCGCCGCCGGTGAGCTGTGCTGTGCCGTGGCTGGCGATGAGGGTGTCGTTGCCTGCGCCGCCGTGCAGGGCGTGCGCGCCCGCCGTTTTGGTCGCGGCGAGCAGTTCGGTGCTGTGTTCGCCGAGGTATTGCAGCAGGTCGGCGCCGTCGTGGCTGACGAGTTTGGCGTAGGCGGAGGTGTCCGCGCCGTCGGCGGTGTGGACGCCGTCGTTGTTGGCGTCGTGGGCAGCCGTCCCGTCGGTGTGGTGGGGCAAGCCCCACCCTACGGTTGTATCGTGGTTCGTGGTGTCGGCAGCTGTGCCGTCCGCGTCGTGATGCGCCCGTTGGGAGGCGGGGTGGCTGTAGTTGGCGCTGGGGACGCCGTCGTGCAGGGTGGTTTCAACGCTGCCGGTGCCGATGGTCGCGCCTTGTGCGTTTGCCAGTTTGACGGTGTAGGTTTCGTCGCCTTCTTTTTTGCCGTCAGCTACGGTTTCGACGGTGAAGTCGGCGCCGGTCTGGCCGCGCGGGATGGTGACGCTGTGTGTCGTGGTTTTGAGGTCGCCGTCGTCGGTCGTGCCGTGGGCGATGGTCACGTCCACGGTCACGTCTTTTTCCGGCATTTTGGTCAGCGTCAGGTCGCCGAGGAATTTTTTGAAGTCGGCTTCCATTTCGTGCCCCGGCCAGGGGGTGTAGCTCTGGAATTTGCCGTCTTCGTCCACGCCCCAGTTCGCCCAGGTCATCATGTAGGCGAGGTTCATCGCGCCGTTGCCTGCTTTCATGGCATCGAGCAGTTCGCTGAAGAATTGGGTGTTTTCGTTGCCGCTTTGCTGGATGACGCGGTCGTGGTTGAGGCCAAATTCGGTGAATGCCGCCACTTTGCCGTGTTCGCCCGCGAGTTTGGTGACCATTTCGAGGTCGCGCACGGTTTGTGTGCGCCATTCGGCGTCGCTTTGTCGCGCCTGCGGCTCACTCTGGTAGGCGTCGTAACCGAAGACATCAACGTATTTGTCGCCGGGGTAGGCTTCGAGGTATTTGGCGCTGTCGCCGCCGAGGCTGCCGTTGGGCGAGTAGGCGTAGAGCAGGTTGTCCGCGCCTTTGCTGTCGAGGTATTGGTGGATGTGTTGCCACAGCGTCTTGTAGTCATCCGCGCTCATGTGGCCTTTGCCCCACCAGAACCAGTCGCCGGTGTTTTCGTGCAGCGGGCGGAAGATGACCGGGATTTTGCTGCCGTCGGCGCGCACGGCGTTGTTGGCGGCGGTGGCGACGGTGTCAAGCCAGTCGTGCAGTTTGCCTTGCAGGTCGCCGCTGATGAGGCGCTGGACGTCCACTTTGGTGGTGTCGAAGGCGGTGCCGCCACTCACCGGGTTTTTCAGGTGCGAGGAGAGGGTGACGGTCGCGCCGAGGCTGTCGGCTTCGATGAAGGCGCGGGCGAGCGCCTTGCCGTTTTCTTCCGGGGTTTGTGCCGGGTCGGTCGGGTTTTCGTCGGAGTCAAAGCCGAAGACGGCGGGGTATTTGCCGGTCATGGCGGCGACGTCGGATTTGCGGCCGTAGCCGTCGTTGGCGCTGTCGCCGCGCGCGCTTTCGTCGGTGGCGTGCTGTTGGCCAAAGAGGATTTGCTGGTGCGCAGCGAGGTCTTTCAGTTGTTGCAAGAGCGCCGCCGCACTTGCCGTTTTGCCGACGGGCGAGAGGTCGAGGCCGACGTGGTACTGCGCCGCGCTGCCTTCGGTGACGTCATGCGCACCGCTGAGGTTGGCGGTGATGTCGCTGGTGGCGGGCGGCGTGTTTTCGCTGACCGCCGGGGTTTCGCTGCTGGTTGGCGTTTCGTGGTGTTTGGCGTTGTCGTCGTAGGTCGCCTGTACTGTGATTTTCGCGTCTTTTTGCGCGGTGGTAAGGGTGAAGGTTTGTGCGGTTGCGCCATCAATCGCCTTGCCGTCGGCAAACCATTGGTATTTGACGCCGCTGGCGGGGACGCCGTCGGCATCGCTGACGGTGGCGGCAAGTGTCGCTCCCACTTTGGCCTCGCCTGTGATGGCAACGCTGCCTTCGTGGTTTTCGGCGGGCGGTTGTTGTGGCGAGGCGCCGTTGCCGTCCTTGCCGTCCAGTTGGTAAACGCGGACGTAATCGACTTCCATTGTCGCCGGGAATTTGTCGATGCTGTTGTGCGCATCCTGGTATTTCCCGGTCATGTAGTCGCCGCCGACCGCAACGTTGAGGCGCAGGTAGAACGGGATGTTGAACGGGCCGGGGTGATCAGTGGCGTTCGGCGCAGCGAAGTTATCAATGGTGTGGTAGTGACGGCCATCAACGTAGTATTCGAGCTTGCCTTCCTGCCATTTGACGGCGTAGGTGTGCCATTCGTCGCTGCCATCCACGTAGGTGATGCCCTGTTTGTGGCGGTGGTTGCCTTTGCCGTAGCCGGTGCCCCAGTGAGCATCGGCGGCAACTTTGATTTGCCCGTCGTGATCGCGGTCTTCGTTGTTGATGTAGCTGCGGGTTTCAAGGACATCTATTTCGCCACTGCGCGGCCAGCCACCATATTTGGCTTTGTCCGGGCTCATCCAGAATGCCGGCCACAGGCTGCCGTTTTCGGCATTCGGCATTTTGATGCGCGCTTCAAAGTAGCCGTATGTCCACGCCTGTTTGCCCTGGGTTTGCACGAAGCCCGAGGAGAAGTCGTAGCTTTTCTCGTTCTCGCCCGAGCCAGTCTTGATGGGGGTGCTTTCGTGGTGCGCGGTGATTTTGAGACTGCCATCGCTGACGGAGACGTTTTTGCCGGAATTGCTGTAGTAGTTTTGTACTTTTGAGCTGTTCCAGCCGCCGGTGGCGATTTGCCAGTTGCCGTCATTCAGCGCGGTGCCGTCAAATTCGTCCTGCCACACGAGGCGGTAGCCGCTTTGGCCGTCAACGGTGGCATCTGCCGCGCTACTGTCGGCATTTTCGGCGTGCTGCGCCTTGTCCTGATAGTTGACGTGGACGCTGATTTTTTTGCCCGCGTCTTCCGGGCGCAACTGGTAACTGCTGCCGGTGGCGCCGTCAATTTTCTGTCCGTCGCGCAGCCATTGGTATTGGATGTTGGTACTGTCAACGCCATCGTCGTCTTTGACCGTAGCGGTAAGGGTACCGCCGACTTTGGCCTCGCCCGTGATGGCAACGCTGCCTTCGTGGTTTTCGGCGGGCGGTTGCGGGTTGGGCGGGGGGTTGCCGTTATCGTTTTCGATGGTGATGTCGAGGGTCGCCGCCGGGGCGCTCTGGATGGCGGCGGTGGCGTTTTTGATGGCGTCCACCGCCGGTTTCGGGCTGCCGTCGTGTTTCCAGAAGCCGTAGTAGGCTTCGCGGTCGGCGGCGTCAAGCAGGTCGGGGCGGTTGTTGTGGTCGGCGTCGATGTTGGCGTCGGGGATGCCGTCGCCGTCGGTGTCGATGTTGACGTCCACGATGCCGTCATGGTTGTCGTCGCGGTTGAGGATGCCCTGGATGTAGTCGGCGCGGTCGTTCTGCGCCTGATACAGGATCATCGGCCCGGTGTAGGCGGATTTTTGTTGCCATTCGATCAGGGCTTTCATGGTGTTCGCCTGCCAGGTTTCGGCGATGCCTTCAAACATCGCGTCCCAGCCGGTTTCGGTCGGCCAGATGAGTTTGCCGCCGTCGCCATGCTCCTGCATGATTTGCATCAGGGTTTTTTCGCCCGCGCCGGGGGCGACGATGTCGCCGTTCATCAGCGCCCAGCCGTTGTCCTTGAAGTCTTTGGCGAGGATGCCGTAGGGGTGGTGCGAGAGCGCGTCAAAGTAGCCTTGTGCGCCCGCCTTGTACATCCGCTCGAGGAATTCTTGCGGGTTGATGTAGCTGCCGTCGGCACGGGTATCACCCACGGTCATGCCGCCGGCGAGAACGTTGGCCTCCGCGTCGGCGGCGTGTGCCGCTTCGTACACTTGTTTGAGCAGGCGGGTGTAGTGTTCGGGGTTCGGTTTGGGGTTCGCCCAGGTGTCGCGCCAGAATTCGTTGCCCGGTTCGTTCCAGAATTCGTAGTCGTGGATGCCCTGTGCGCTGTAGCGTTTGACGACTTCGCCGAAGAATCTGGCAAATCCGGCGTCGTGTTCGGCTTTGGGCGCGAAGGTGCTGGCGTGGTCTGCCCATTTCTGTTGTTCGGCAGCGCTTTGGTCGCCGAGTTCGCTTGCCCAGTTCGGCGTTCCCATCACTTGCATCATCACTTTCATGCCGTATTTGTGCGCCAGCTTGACGGCGGCGTCGATGTTGCCCCAGTCCCAATGGTCGCCGTCTTTCGCCTGTACCCGGTTCCAGCCTGCGGTGATGCGTACCCATTTGACGCCGAGTTCGGCGGCGCGGGCGTAGCTTTCTTCGATGGCGGCGATGTTGTCGCCCGTCCAGCGCGGGTTGACGGGTTGTACGCCAACGCCGTTGGTGCCACGGAAGCTCTCGCGGCCAATGTTGAAGGCGACGGCTTCGTGCTGGTTGTCGGGGCTGGCGTGGATTTTCGGGTCATAACTATAGGAAAGCGTACCGCTCGCGGCGTCGTAGCCGGTGAGTGTCAGCGTGCCTTTGTCGTCGTCAATGACGGTGCGCGGGTGATTGGCGAGCTCCGCCAGTTTGGCGGCGTTCAGCGTGGTGTCGCCGACGGTGAGCGCTTCGCCCGCGCCTACTTTGCCAACGACGATGCTGCCCTGGGTCGCGCCGTCGGTCTCGCGCACGGTGAGGCTGTTGCCGGTGGGGGGCTGTACGGCGGGGATGTCGGTGGCGCTGCTCACCGGGTTTTCTGCATGGTGCGCGTTGTCGTTGTATGTCGCCTTGACGCTGATTTTGTGGCCGGCATCGGCGGCGGTGAGCTGGTAGTGGTTGCCGGTCGCGCTGTCTATCGGCTGGCCATCGCGCGACCACTGGTATTGCACGGTGTCGGGGACGCCGTCGCTGTCGCTGACGGTGGCGGTGAGGGTCGCACCCACTTTGGCCTCGCCCGTGATGGCGACGCTGCCTTCGTGGTTTTCGGCGGGCGGTTGCGGGTTCTTGGTATGCGGCTCCGGCGTGTTGGAATGGTTGCTGCCGTCGTCTTTCATCGGGATGTAGCTGAAGGATTCGAGCGTGACTTTTTGCGGTTTGTTCGCCGTCCAGCCACCATCGGTGTTCAGCGTCCACATATTGCTGTGGATTTGTTGCAGGTTCGGCTTGATGATGTCGGTGCTGATTTCCTTGATCGGGAATTCTTCACCGGTGTCGGCGTTGCGCAGGCTCCAGCGGATTTTGGTCGGCGTCCACTCCAGTTTGGCGGTGGCGTGCGTCCAGCTGTCCGGCCAGACGTTTTCCGGCTTGATGCCGACGCCCTGGGTGTTGGTGTAGGGGTAGTAGGTGGTCAGCCCTTTGAGGGTGTCGCCGCCCCAGCGCGAGATTTCCATCGCGTCAATTTCGCGGTAGCCATCGTCTTTCGCACCATCCGGATAGTTCCAGTCAAAGGTGAAGAAGCCGCCAAATACGGTGTATTTGTCAAAGGTGCTGAAGTCACCCTTGAAGGTCATTTCGTAGGTGCCGTAGCCCATTGAGCGGGTCGAGATGATTTCGGAGGCTACCGGGGTGTGGCCGTCGGCGTTGGTTATGGAGAGATCAAGGCTGGTGTCGTGCTGCTGCACGTTGTCCTTGGACCACTGTCCGTTGGCGTGCGGGCTGCCGTCTTTTTTCCAGCTGTCGCGTGCGACCCATTTGAAGCCCGCCCAGTCGATGGTGGGCTGGCCGTAATTGTTCTCGTAGGTCGGTGCGGTGCCTTCGGCGGCGACGTTCAGGCTGGAGAGGCTGTCCTTGCTTTCAGCGTGCGCTTTCTGGTCGGTGTAGCTGGCGCGGACGCTGATGTCGTGGCCAACGTCGTCGCTGGTCAGGGTGTACTGTCCGCCGGTCGCGCCGTCAATGTTCTTGCCGTCGCGCAGCCACTGGTATTTGACTTCGCCCATGCCGTCTTCGTCGGCGAGGGTGTTGCCCGCATACAGGGTTTGTCCGGCCTGTACCAGACCGCTAACGGTCACGGTACCGGTCGGCGCATGGTTTTCGGCAGGCGGGTTGTTGTCGGCAACCGCGTCGGTCGCGCTGCTTACCGGAGTTTCAGCGTGGTGCGCGTTGTCGGTGTAAGTCGCGCGCACGCTGATTTTGTGGCCGAGGTCGTCTTTGGTGAGGGTGTAGCGGTCTTGCGTCGCGTGGTTGATGGCCACGCCGTCGCGCAGCCATTGGTATTGCACCGTGTCGGGGACGCCGTCGGCGTCGCTAACGGTGGCGGCAAGCGTCGCGCCGACTTTCGCCTCGCCCGTGATGCTGACGCTGCCGGGCTGGTTCGGCGCAGGCGGGGTGATTTGGCCGTCATCGGCAACCGCTTGCGTTTCCGCGCTCTTCGGCATTTCCTGATGTTTGGCGTTGTCTTCATAGACCGCCTGCACGCTGATTTTCGCGCCCTTTTGCGCGCTGGTGAGAGTGAAGGTTTGCGCGGTCGCGCCCGTGATTTCGCGCCCGTCGGCGTACCACTGGTAGCGGACGTCGGCGGGGACACCATCGGCATCGGTCACGTTTGCCGTGAGCGTCTCTCCGACTTTCGCCGTGCCGCTGATGCTGATGGTGCCTTCATGGTTCGGCGCGGGTACCGCGTCGGGATAGACCGTCATGCTTTTTATAAAGGTGGCGGTGTTGGCGTTACCCGCAAGGTCGCTGTATTTGCCCTTGCTGACCGAGAGGTAGGCGTCCGCGTCCGTCTGCCCGGCGGGGACGGCGTCGGGGGTGAAACGCACCCGGTATTCGGTGTCGCTGATTTTCTCGAAACCGCTGATTTTGCCGCCGTAGGCCTCGATGTCGCTTTCCTCAAAATCCTTCACCGGTTCGCTGAAGACAAAAGTCTGCGTCACCGCTTCCCCGGCTTTCAGGTTCATCTCGCCACGGATTTCCAGCAGGCTGGGCGGAATGCTGTCCTGCGGCGTGCTGACCGCGAACACCGCCGAAGTATCGTGCGCCAGCGGCGTGCCTTCCAGATCGGTAAACGCCCCGGCGGCGACGCTCACCGCCGCGTTGCCGTTGCTGGCCGCGCCTGCGGTGAAAGTGGCGGTGTACTCGGTGTCGCTGACCTTTTGGAAATCGCTGATGGTGCCGTTGGTGGCCTGCAAATCGCTGGCATCAAAACCGTTCACCGCTTCGCTCAACTTGAAAGTGAGCTTGGCCGGCACGCCCTCGGTGAGCTGATAACTGTCCGCCGTAATCTGCAACTGCGGCGGGGTCGGATTCGCTGGCGGAGTGTTGTCGGCAACCGCGTCGGTGG
>NZ_CALJAH010000406.1 GCF_938028185.1 uncultured Cardiobacterium sp.
GTGATGCCGATGAGATTTGGCTGGCGACCGACCCTGACCGTGAGGGCGAGGCCATCGCCTGGCATTTGCAGCAGGTCATCGGCTACGGCAAGACCTGCCGTCGCGTCACCTTCAACGAGATTACGCAGAGCGCCGTCGCACAGGCCATCCGCCAGCCGCGTCAGGTGGATACCAAGCTGTTTGCCGCGCAGGAGGCACGGCGCGTGCTCGACCGTCTCTACGGCTATAAGGTCTCACCGCTTGCCGGGAACAAGCTCGGTCAGCGTGGCATCTCCGCCGGACGGGTGCAGTCGCCTGCCTTGCGGTTAGTGGTGGAGCGCGAGGAGGCGATCCGTGCCTTCACCAAAACCAAACACTTTGGCGTCGCCGTCGAACTCCCTGGCGACACCGGCGCTGCGTCATGGTCGGCGCAGTGGGACAGCCGTCCGCTGGTCACGGATGACCACCCTTACATCACCAACCGCGACATTGCCGTCGCGGTACTGGAAGCAACGCGTCCCGGATTGATAGTCACCGCCTTTGAAGAAAAAACGCAGGCGCGCAAGGCGCCGCCGCCGTTCACCACATCAACCCTGCAACAGGCGGCGGCAAACCGCCTCAAAATCGGGGTAGAGACGACGATGAAGCTCGCACAAGCCTTGTTTGAGGCGGGACTCATCACCTACCACCGCACCGACAATCCCAATCTCTCGCAAGAGGGTGTGCAGATGGTCTGGGACTATTTGCGTGCCAAAGGGCAGGCACAGTACATCCCGGAGAAAGCGAATACCTGGAAGGCGAAGGACGGCGCGCAGGAGGCGCACGAGGCGATTCGCCCGACGGATTTTCATACCTATGACCCGCAGTCAGGCAACGCGCAGCAGGACGCGCTCTACAAGTTGATTTGGCGGCGTGCACTCGCCTGCCAGATGAAAGATGCGCAGTTTCAGGTGCGCACGGCGCAATTAGAAACCCTGGCGCCGGTCGCCGCCTTGCAAGGCTTGCCGCCGGGCAATACTGCACCGCCGCCGAAGGCAGTATTCAAGGCGAGCGGCAGCCTGCGTATTTATGACGGCTGGATGCGCGTCGCTGACGATGATTACACCAGCGAAGACGAAGCAGAGGCGGCAAACCCGTTGCCGAAGCTGACCGTCGGCGCGCAGTACGTGCCAGAGGACGGCAAAATCCTCGACCTCGAAACCAAACCACCCGCGCGCTACAGCGAGCCTGCGCTCATCCGCGCGTTGGAGCGCGAAGGCATCGGCCGACCCTCGACCTATGCCAGCATCATCGGCACGATCCAGCAGCGCGGCTACGTGGAAGTGGTCAAACGGCAGTTTGTGCCGACTGAACTCGGCACCGCGCTGGTTCAGGCGCTGCGCGGCCGTTTCGATTTTCTGGAGATTGCCTACACCCGTGGCATGGAAGACCACCTCGACGACATTGCCCACGGCAAGGCGGGCTACCGTGCGGTGGTCGCACACTACGACCAGGCACTCGACGCGCAACTGGCGGTATTCGCCGCCGACACCTCGGTTCAGCCGCTCGCCGGGGCGGCAGAAACCTTCCCCTGTCCCAACTGCGAAGACGGGCGTTTGCGCCGCCTCAAAGGCAAAAACGGCTTCTTCTGGGGTTGCTCCAACTACCAGCGCGAGCCGAATCCCTGCCAGACGACGCTGCCGGACGCGCGCGGCAAACCGGGCAAGCGGGTGGAGAAAAGCCATGACCATCCCTGTCCCGCCTGTGGTGAGGGATTCTTGCAACGCCGTCCCGGCAAAAAGGAAAACACCTTCTGGTGGGGCTGCGACCGCTACCCCGCCTGCACGCACAGCGCCCCGGATGACGGCGGCAAACCGGGCGCATGGGGCGAACGTCCCCCGGCGGCAACCGGCGGGACGCAAGCGGCTGCTGTTTCAGGCGGTACAACCGCGCGGCCTGCCTCAGGCGGCAAAGCTGCATCAGGCAACAAAACTGCCGCCGGCAAGCGCAAGGCCATCGACAAAACCTGGCCCTGCACCGTCTGCGGCAAGGGCTGGCTGCAAAAGCGCAGCGGCTCGCGCGGCGTCTTTTGGGGCTGCTCGAATTATCCGGCCTGCAAGCACTGCGAGAACGATGCCCACGGCGTGCCGCAATCGCATGCGCAATCTTCATTTTGAGAACGGGAAAGACATGGAAACTTCCGACAAACCACATATTCAGTATCTTGTTCAGCATGGCCATATCGCAGGTGATGTATTCCCGGTTTATGTCGTCAATGATCGGGAAACTGCCATAAAAAAGGCAAAATCATTGATGCTGGATATAGCGGAATCCTTCCGTAACGGTCATTTGAAAAAATTGGATTTTGTACAAGATGGTTATTATTCTTTTTGGAGTGAAAGTAGTCGACAGGAGCCCGGTGAAAATTTTGTTTCCATACTGATAATAAGAGACGGAATTATAACAGGTCAGGATCATCTCTCTATTGGCGAGCCTGGCTGAAGGTTAAAACGAATCATCCTGGCACAGCCGGAGAAACCCATGAATACATGGAAAGACAATAAATCCACTATTACCGCTGCCATCCCGGGATCGCTCAAATACGGACTGCAACGTATGGTGGCAAGTGCAAGTGTTCAATCTTAAGCAATTACAGTAAAAAGAGAGATAAAAATGGCACTATTTATGATATTAATGTTTAGCTTGCTGTCTGTGGCGGCAATTTTTTCTGCATTATTTTGTAAAGGAAACATCTATGAAGGAAATGTAAAAAATGCAATTATTTGTCTGATTATCTGTATCGCTTTATTAATTACAAATGTAATTTTGATAAATATATGCGACTCCATGGGTATTATACATAAATCTGATATTGCAGCGCTATATCCCCTTCTGTGGTTAACAACAGTAGTGATCTTGTTCTTTTTAATTCTATAAACTCTAAAATATTCAAGGCGCAAACGGCACGATTTACCCCCACCCCACAAGCAACATCGAAGGAGAAAACGCATGAGCCACACCCTGAATTTTGAGCACTGCCATCTTGCGACCGGCAACAACATCCGCGCCGACAACATCGCGCTGCTGCTGCCGGAAAACAGCCTGATGGAGCACTACGCCGCGCTGTGGCAGGTGGCTTTTGCTGACAACAAACTGTGGCAGAAAAGTCTGCATCTCGACCAGTTGGGCATTCCCGGTGTGAACGGCGAGGCCGACTATCCGCCGGGTGTCTGTCTGTGGCGGATTACAGAACTATCCGCTTTTTGCCGTGAAGTGGTTGCATCCTGGTTGCTGCGTCGCAAAACGCACGGTGTGCAGCTGGCGGCGCTGCTGACTGATGAAACGCCCTGCTATCGCGCCACATTGCTGGACGAACCGGAAGCAGGCTGCGACTGGCGGGATGAGGCTTTCGTTACCGCATCCTTTGACCGGAATGTTTGGCCAGCGCTGCGCATCGTTCTCGCCGATCCGGCGCAGGAATACCGCAGCGATGAAATGGCAGAACTGCTGGTGCGCGACGGCAGGCAGCATGCGGCGGATGACGAACTGCCTGTCAGCCACATTACCGCCGCCATCAACCTGCTGACTGCCGGACAATATCGCAACGGGGTGAAAACCCCGATTGGCATCAGCGATATTGTCCGCAGTCTGTGCCATATGGCGACCCTGTTCAACATTGCGGCAGAAAACCGGGATCGGGCAGTGGCATACCTTGAGCAACCGCGTAACCGGGGCATCATCTGCCAGCCTGCGGTTCATCTGCCGCCGGAGGGTGAGCACGTCGTAGATCTGTTGTTGCAGCTACGCTTTGAGGACAGTCCGGGCAGCGCGGCTGCATAGGAGACACGCCATGTATAACCCGCTGAATACTGAATTGCCACAGGGCTACACCGTATTCGCCAGCTACGGGCGGCGCACGCCGGAGATTGCCGTTGAGCTGTACTGGCAGGGGAAAGTGCTGGCAACGGCGCTGATGGAAGTAGAAATACAGTCCTTCAACCCGGCGGACGACCCGGAAGTTGACACCGCTTACGCCAACGCGCGCGAGTTTGCCCGGCGCTGTGCGGTCATTCACGCGACCATCCGCGAACAACTCGGCGACGACGGGCTGCATGATGCGCAGCGCGGCATGGTGCTCAGCTGGTGCTACCGTGCCGCCGAAGATGACGGAGACCGGCTGGAGATTGAAGTGCACCGGGGCGCGGAACTGCTGTTGCTCAAAAATTACCCGCTGCCGCCAGCAGTGCGCGATGTTGACGCCAGGCGCGAAGACGTGGCGGCATTGACCCGCACCGCCCTGCAACCGGTACTGGATGACTGGCAGCGGCTATGCGGCGGTAATACCACCTTTCCCGGTACCTTCGCTGCCGTCATGCACACCGTCACGCTGCCCAATCTTGATGATGACGTCTGGCACCTCGGTCCGGCATCACGGCAATGCCTGCCGGAGTTTGTTTACCGCCTCTGCCAGCAGCCCGGCGGGGTGCAAGGCATCCATGCCGTACCCTGGCCGGGTGTGCCGGGTGAAGCCTGCCTGCTCTTTTTCGGCGACCTGTGCGAGCGTCGCCTCTACCTGCATCTCAACGGTAACAATGCCTGGGAAAAATGCCGCGACAACCCGCAGGCGTGGGAAGCCTGCATCAGAGACGAACGGGAAAAGGATGGACTGCTACAGGTATTTGCCGAAATATTCCAACTGGAGCAGCAGGACAGCAAAGACGGTGAAAGCAGTGGGGTATTGCGTTACCGGCGGCGGCAAGGGGAAGAAACCGCATGAACCATCGACGTACCCCAAAAGCACCGCCAGTACGGCGTCCGGCGGCGTCAAACAGTTTTCAGCTTCGCCCGTGCCGCTTCGGCAAGGAAACCGCTGCGGCTGCCGCCGTGTTTGGCGACGTAATCATCAATGGCAGCCAGCAGGTTTTCCGGCAGGGTCGCGTTGAAGCGCCGGGCGCGGCTGGAAATACGCGACTCGTCAATGTCAAACAGCATCCACACCCCGTCGTAATCGTAGTCGGGCAGATGGCGCAAATCTTCGATGCGAGACGGCTGGGGCAGTGCACCATCCATGCCTTGCAGATGCACCTCTACCGCCTCCTGCACCATCGCAGGCAGGTCTTTTGCCTCATCGGCGGCAGAAAAGCAGCCGGGAAAATCAGGCAATACCACGCCGTAGGCATGGGTCTCGTCGCCGAGTTCAACAAATGCAGGGTATAACATGATGCTCTCCTTATTTTGCCGGTGGCTTGCCCCAACCGGCCTGGGCAAAAATGGCTTTCAGCGTGCCGTAGGGGAAGTCTTTGCGCGGATGCGGGACGGTGACATGACCGGGACGGTCGGGATGGACGAAGCGCTGATGGCTGCCCTGGCCGCCGTCGCGTACCCAGCCTTCCTGCAACAGCCGCCGGATGATTTCTTTGCTGTTCATGGCGCGAATTATGCACACCAGATACACACTTTTCCAGACTGATACGGAGGAAGTTCATGTACCACAACAAAACGAAAAAATCCGGCAGCACGCCGTCCGACGGTTTCCTCGGCTGGCTTTACGACCTGCTGTTTTCCCGCAAAAATGCGGCGGCGAATGATGCAACGACAGAATCCCCTGCACGGGAGGCCATCCCGGAGCACGACAGCGGCAGGGCGGAGAAGCTCTTTGCGCAAATGCAGCAGGAAAACGAAACCACCATGCCCCGCGTCGTGCAGACATCATCTGCCACAACCACACGCGCGGCGCATCAGGATGACGGCACCACTTCATCCGCGTTCCATCATCATGCAGCGGCGGATGGCGGAAGTAGCAGCAGCTCCTGCGATTCGGATTCCGGCTCGTCCGGTTGCGACTGATCGGAATTAAACCGGATTGACAGCGGCGTGCCAACACCGGGAACCGGATATGCAGGCTGACCGTGTCATCAGCGGCGACTGCCGCCTCGTCCTGCCACGCCTCATTGCCGCCGGGGTACGGGTGCAGACCTGCATCACCTCGCCGCCCTACTATGGCCTGCGCGACTACGGCCTGCCGGGACAAATCGGTCTGGAGCAGACGATGCAGGATTACCTGGCGGCACTGCTACAGGTGTTCCGCCTGGTACACGACCTGCTGGCCGACGACGGTACGCTCTGGCTCAACTTGGGCGACAGCTACAGTACGGGCTTCAACAGGGGCGGCCTGCCGCCGAAAAACCTGATGGGTATCCCGTGGCGCCTGGCGTTGGCCTTGCAAGACGATGGCTGGTTTCTCCGCCAGGACATCATTTGGCACAAAAGCAACCCGCTGCCAGAATCGGTAACCGACCGCTGCACGCGCGCGCACGAGTACCTATTCCTCCTTAGCAAACACGAGCGCTACTACTTCAATCACGAAGCCATTCGTGAGCCGTCGCGCATCTATGGCCAAGCGGATGCTGATAGCCGGGCGAGCTTCACCCGCGCACAGGGCAAGAACACCACGCTGCGTGTTCCTGGGCACCACGACAGCCAGCATCGCCGTGACCGTCCGCATACCCGGTCAACCGCACTGCGTAACCGGCGCAGCGTCTGGAGTATTGCCAATATTCCCAGCCGGCATGGCCACATCGCTCCGTTCCCACCGGGACTGGTCACGCCCTGCATCCTTGCTGGTAGCCGTCCCGGCGATTGCGTCCTTGATCCGTTCGGTGGCAGCGGTACCGTGGCGGCAGAAGCAACTCGACTGGGGCGTCGCTGGCTCAGCATTGAGTTGGACGAACGATATGCCGATTTGCATGCGGCGCGCACGGTACAGCCGGGATTGGCGATGTAGGAACGTTGGATGAAAGACCCCAACGACCCGTACACACCCGACCTGTTTGATGCGGCACAGCGGCATCTGGG
>NZ_CALJAH010000407.1 GCF_938028185.1 uncultured Cardiobacterium sp.
ATCTCGCTGCGCGCGCTGTCCCAGTCCCAGAGGGTGAGGGGCTTATCCGCCGAATTGCAAACACCCCCTAACCCAACCTACGGCAACGACGGCAGTAATGCGGCGAAGCGGCATTTTTGCCGGTAATGTCCGGCGATGATGCGGATGGTTTCGTGTTTGGGGTTGTCTTCCGGGATGAGGCGCAGGCGGTTTTCAATCAGCGCGGTGATGGTGTCGCTGACGGGCAGGCTGGCAGCGACGCGCTCGTATTCGTCGTGCTGGAAGTAGTGTTTGTTTTTCAGGTAGTGGTTGCAGACGAGCAGGCCGTAGCGTTCGCCCCAGTCTTCGTGGGTGTTGTCGCGCCAGGCGCCGTCGTAGGGGTTGTGGCGCAAGAGGGCAAGCAGGCGTTGCGCGGTGTTTTTGTCGGCAAGCAGGGTTTCGCGGTCGGTGCCGTCGAGGGCGAGGAAGGTTTCGAGGTTGAGGCGGGCAGCGGCGGTGTCGGGGTTTTCGCTCATGACCGCAGGCAATAGCGCCAGGGTAAAGCGACGGTCGCGCAGGGTGTGTAGCCAGCCGACGCACAGGTTCAGCGGGGCAATGGGCGGGTGCGCGGCGAGGCGGGCGGCGGCTTCGTCTGCGTCGCAGCCGAAGTATTCTGCCCAGGCGGCGAGCGGCAGGCGGAGGATGATTTGCCGCCGTTGCCAGGCGGCGTCGCTTTCGCCCTTGAGCGGGCTGATTTCTTCAATGCCCGCTGCTTTCAGCTCCGGCGTGTAGGGCGCATCAAGATATTGCCACGGGCTGTCGCCGCCGGTGAGTTTGTGCAGGATTTTTTTGAGGCCGCCGTTTTCCGGCCGCCGCCAGGCGAGGCGTTCACGCAGCCAGGCGAGGTATTGCCGCGTCTGTTCGCTCCCCGGCAGGCGCATCAACAGCTCGCGCGCGCTTTCTTTGACGCCTTTGCTGCGGTCTTTCAGCGCGGCGGTGAGGAAGGGCTGGTCGGCGTCGCCGAGGTTTGCGCCGAGGATTTCGATGTAGTCCTGGCGGTGGTTGGCAGGCGCGCTGCCCCAGATGGCGACGAGTTGTTCGCGCGCGGCGTCGGGGTCGTCGCGGCGCAGGCGGGCGAGGTGTGCCTTGCGCGCGGCAAACGGCAGCAGTTGCCAGTCTTCTTCGTGTTCTGCGTAATCCGCGCCGTCTTCGTCTTTGCGCGGGCGGATGCCTGCAGCGGCGAAGAGCCAGCGACCACGCGCGCCGAGCAGGGTTTCGGGGATGTCGGCGGGGTGGTTCTGGCTGTGGCGGGCGGCTTCCGGCAGTAGCGCTGTCGGCAGGACGAGGCCGCGTTCTTCCAGGCGGGCGACGGCGTAGCGCAGCAGGTGGCGGTGTTTTTGCGCGAACCAGTCGGCGAGGATGGCGGCGGCTTCCGGCGGCAGGGTTTCTTCGGCGGCGGGCGCGGGCGGCACGGCTTGCCAGCCGTCGGTGCTTTGCGCGGGTGTTTGCCCGCCGTAGCTGTAGGCGAAGGCGAGGGCGGCGTAGCGGTAGTGGCGGCGTTCGGCGTCGTCGTCGGCAAGCGCCGCCCAAGCGGTTTGCAGGGCGGCGGGGGTGCTGGCGTCGGGGCGCCAGGGCTGTTTGCCGGTGCCGAGCAGGGCGGTGTTGATGAGGGAGGTAAGCATGGTGTCGGTTGGGCTGGTTTTATAGCCATCCACCGAAAGTTTCAGACAAGGCGCGTCGCCGAAGACAGTACGCTTTTGTACGGCGAGGCGACGCAACACAGTATGAGGCTTTCGGTGGATGGCTATAATGGCTTTGCAGGCGTCCTTTCTCAATCTGTTGTGTTAAACAACGCGGTGGTTATACAGAAGCAGCCTGAAAACCGCAGATATGGTTTTCAGGCTGTTTTCGGCAAGGGGGAAGCGATTGCGTCAGTTAGTGGCGACGTTGACGCAGATGCGGTTGACGGTGCCGCTTTGGGTTACGCTGAAGGTGTAGCGGCCTTTGCCCAGTTCTACAAACCGGAATGCTGCGCCGCTGTCGCCGTCGTGGCCGAGTTCGGAGGGCAGGCGGCGGCCTTTGGCGGTGCGTACGGTGAAGCCGACGTTGCTGTCCACGGTGAGCATGGCGTCATCAACGCGGATGTCGAGCAGGTAGCGCTGCCCTTTTTTCAGGTGCAGGTTTTCGGCGCAGCCGGTATCGTCCAGCGGCAGTTTTTTCAGGCTGCCGGCGTGGGCGGCGCTGCCCAGCAGCAGGGCGGCGGCGAGGAGGGCGAGTCGGGATTTCATGGGTTTCCTTTTGGCAAAAAACGGGGGAATCGGATAGCCTGAAAAACTTTCAGGCTGCTTTGTTTTTTCGGGCCGCCATTATGCCCGGCAGCCTGAAAATATCAAACGGCATCAGCAGGCGCATTCGGCCAGCAGCGTTTCCTGCGCGTCTGCGCGGTTTCGCTTTGTGCTTTCGGCGGCAGGAGGTCTTCGGCGGCGAGGGTGGTTTCAGGCGGTTGGTTTGGTTTCAGCGGCATTGGTTTTGCGGTGGGGCAAGCCCCACCCTACAGCGCTAATAGACATTCAGCTTCCCGGCGTTGTCGCTGAAGGAGAGCAGGCGCAGCGCGCGCGTGTCGTATTCATATAAGAGAAAGGCGCTGAAGGGCGCGCCGCCGGTCGTGGCGAGCAGGCGCAGGCGCTGCTCTTCGGCAAGTTCGAGCGGCAGCAGTTGTTCGCCAGCGTCGGTGAGCGCGAGTTGTTCGCCACGCCGGGCAAGGCGGACGTTATCGACGCGCAGCGGGCAGCGCTCGTGCAGCGGGTTTTCGGCGTAGGCCTGTTGTACGCCCGCGAAGGCCTGCGCGATGGTTTGGCTGGCGGGGGCCAGCGGCGGTGGCGCGGCGGTGATTTCCCAGGTTTTTGGCAGGGCGCGCAGGTTGGCGATGCCGGGGTAGTAGCAGAGTTCGCCCGCGTAAACGCCGCCGTGCAGCACCGGCGGCGGGGCGCCGGGCGCGCCCCGGATGATGAAGTCGAGGATGCAGGCGAAGCGGCCGCTGGCGCCGTCGTAGAGCCAGTATGCGTGCGCTTCGCCCCGGTCGATTTCGCTGATGACGGTGCCGGTGTGCCACCACAGGCCGGTGATGCCCGGTTCTGCCAGCACCGTCTCTTTGGCGACGGGGAAGCCGAGGCGGCCGAGGGTTTCCGCTTGTGCTTCCGGCGGCAGTTCTGCCAGGCGGGCGTAGTTTTCTGCAAGCAGGCTGAGGCGGCTCAAGCGGTAAAAGAGGCGCTCGCCCGCATCGGCGGGCAGTTCGGCGATGGTTTGTAGTTCGGCGGCGACGCCGCCCAGTTGCGCGTCAATCATCCGTTTTGCCATGTCGCGGCAGCGCTGGTTGAGGTTGCCGCGCAGGGCGACGAGGCCGTTGCGCAGGATGTCGTCCAGCCAGAGGCGCAGGTCGGAGAGGCCGTCGGCGGCTTTTTTCTGCCGTGCGGCAAGGCGTTTTTGTTGTGCTGCCGGGTCGGGCGGGGCGGCGGGTTTGGCGGTTTTTGTTGCTTTGGTTTCTTTGTTCTGGTCGCGTTTTTCCAGCCAGTTCGTCAGCCAGTCGGGCGCGTCGGCGGCGCTGAAGCGGTCGGTGTGGCGCGCGTAGAGGAGCAGCAGCGCGAGGGCGTGTTTGCAGGGGAATTTGCGGCTGGGGCAGGAGCATTTGAAGGCGGGTTCGCCCATGTCCACCGCCGTCTGGTAGGGGTTTTTGCCGCTGCCCTGGCAATGTCCCCACAGGGCGCGGTCGTTGTGGTGCAGGAGCGGCCATTTGTCGGGGCGGACGAGGCTGTTGGCGGCTTTGTTGGAGGCGTCGTCGGGGGCGAGGCGGGCGATTTGTTCGGGGGTAAGCGGCGTCATGGCGGCAATGGGCGGGGGGCTGCGGTGATTCTATAGGGTTTTCGCTGGCTGCGGGGTGAGGGGCGGTTTTCCGTCCTCGGTTTTGTGATGGTGTGAAGGCGGAGCGACACGCGCGGGCGGGGGTCAGGAAAAGAGTTTTTTGACTTCGTCGAGGTCGAAGGTCTTTTTTTCGTCGTCCACGCTGATGATGCTCTCCGCGATGTGGCGTTTTTTGTCTTGTAGCGCGAGGATTTTTTCTTCGATGCTGTTTTTGCAGATGAGGCGGTAGGCCATGACGTGTTTGTTCTGGCCGATGCGGTGGCTGCGGTCTATCGCCTGGTTCTCCACCGCCGGGTTCCACCACGGGTCCACGATGAAGACGTAGTCGGCTTCGGTCAGGTTCAGCCCGGTGCCGCCCGCTTTGGTGCTGATGAGGAAGACGCGCACGGCGTCGTTTTGCTGGAAGTTTTCGACTTTGCTTTTGCGGTCGCGGGTTTGGCCGTCAAGGTATTCGCAGGGGATGTTTTCGGCTTCCAGCCGCGCCTGGATGAGGCCGAGCATTTTGGTGAAGCTGGAGAAGACGAGGATTTTGTGCGCGCCGGTTTTTTCTTTGATGTTTTCCAGGAGCAGGTCGAGTTTGACGGAGTCGTCGCCGTAGTCTTCGCGGTCGGCGAGCAGCGCCGGGCTGTTGCAGATTTGCCGCAGTTTGAGCAGGCCTTCGAGGATGTGCAGTTGGCTTTTTTCGATGCCGTCGGCGGCGATTTTGTTGAGCAGTTGTTCGCGGTAGCGGTTTTTGGTCGCCTCGTACAGTTTGCGTTGCGCCGCGCCCATGTCGCAGTAGAGCACGCTTTCGGTTTTCGGCGGCAGTTCGGTCGCCACTTGTTCTTTGCTGCGGCGCAGGATGAAGGGGTGGATGAGTTTGGCGAGCAGCGCCGCGCTGTCGTGGTCTTTGTGTTTGTCAATGGCGTTGGCGAAGGTGTTTTTGTAGTGGGTGGTGTTGCCGAGCAGGCCGGGGTTCAAAAAGTTCATTTGCGCGTAGAGGTCGAAGGTGTTGTTCTCTATCGGCGTGCCACTGAGGCAGAGGCGGTTGTGGGCTTTGAGCAGGCGCACGGCTTTGTAGCGCTGCGATTGGGGGTTTTTGATGTTTTGGCTTTCGTCGAGGATGGCGTAATGGAAGGGGATGTGTTGCAGGGTTTCGATGTCGCGCACCAGGGTGCCGTAGGTGGTGAGGATGATGTCGTATGCGGCGAGGTGGGCGGCGTCGGTATTGCGCTCGCTCCCGGTCAGGGCATAGAGGCGCAGGTCGGGGGTGAATTTTTCAACTTCTGCCTGCCAGTTGTAGATGAGTGAGGTCGGCGCGACGATGAGGCTGGGTTTGTTGTTTTCGCCCCGGTCTTTGAGGTGCTGGAGGAAGGCCAGCGTTTGCAGGGTTTTGCCGAGGCCCATGTCGTCGGCAAGGCAGCCGCCGAGGCGGTTTTCATGGAGGAAGGCGAGCCAGTTGAGGCCGTGCTGCTGGTAGGGGCGCAGGGTGGCGCGCAGGGCAGGGGAGGGCGCGACCGGCGGTTGTTCGGCAAGGTGTTGCAGGCGGTGGTAGCGCGCTTGCAGTTCGAGCAGGTAGTCGGGGCGCTCTTCGAGGTTTTGTAGCAGGTCGTCAATGATGCCGAGTTGGTAGGGCGAGAAGCGGATGTGGTCTTTTTTGACGTCGCCGGTTTTCAGCCAGGGGGTGATTTTGTCCAGCCAGGCTTGCGGCAGGATGCCGAGGGTGCCGTCGCCGAGGGTGATGTAGTTTTGTTTTTTGAGGACGGCTTTTTGCAGCTCTTTCAGGCTGACGTGCTGGTCGCCGAAGCGGATGGTCAGTTCGAGGTCAAACCAGTCGATGCCGCTGCGGGTGCGGCTGCTGATGGTTGGGCGGTTGAGGTTGTATTGCCAGTTTTTGAGGTTTTTCAGGCCGAGCAGTTCGATGTCGGCGTCATGCAGGGTGTCGGCGGCGTTGAGCAGCCAGTCGTTTTTGATGAGTTCGGCGGCGGCGAGTTGGTAGGGGGCGCCGTGGGCAAAGGCGGGGTGCAGATCGCGCAGGGTGTCGAGCAGCCGGGTTTCGAGGGCGGTGTCGCGCGGTAGTTGGTGGTAGTCGCCGTCGGCGGTGGTTTGCAGGCGCAGTTCCTGGCTTGCCGGGTCGATGAGGCGTTCCGGGTATTCAACCTGCGGGCGGAAGGTGATGATGCCGTCGGCTTCGTCGAGGTAGAGTTGGGCGCGCGGCGCGGGGGCGTCGGCAGCGGCGGGCGCGGGTTTGATGAGTTTGCTTTTGATGCGGTGGCGCTGGCTGAGCGGGGCGAGGGTTTGGCGGCGGAAGGTGTCGGCGTCGCGCGTGGCGAGTTTGCTCTGCGGGTGGGTATGAAACCAGGTGATGTCGTTCGCGGTTTGCGGGTCGGCGGTGGGGTAGAGGGTGTTCTGGTAGTCGATGAAGAGCGGGTTGATGCGCAGTTGTTTGTTGGTCAGCGCGTAGTCGCGGTCGCCGAGGCGCAGTCGCGCTTTGAGCTGGTAGAGGTTGTCGTCGCGGCCGAGGTCAAGCTCAAGGCCGACGCGGTCGGTGGTGTTGAGGGTGACGGGGGTGAGGTGGCCGCGCACGTAGGTTTCTTCGATGTTGTGTGCGTAAACGGGGCAGGTGATGTGGCGGCAGAGGTCGGCAAATTCGCGCACGGCGGCAACGAGGGCTTCTGCGTTTTTGGATGCACTGCGGAGGTTTTTGGCGATGCGGCCGGTGGTGTAGTAGAGGGCGAGGACTTCGCTGCCGTGCCGGCCATCGAGGATGTGGCTGTCGAGGTCGTAGGCGTCCAGTGTTTTGATGCGGGTGGCGAGTTCGGTGCGGGTTTTGTCGTATTTGCCTTCGAGTACGGAAAATCCGGTGAACCGCCCGCCCTGGTATTCGAGGCACAGTGCGTGGCCGTAGTCATGCACCGCGTGCGGCAGGTCATCGGGCAGGAGGATTTGTTCAAAGATGTCGCGCGGCACGAGTTGCGGGTCGCGCGGGGCCACGCGCAGTCCCTGGTCGGTGATGTCCACCGCGATCAGTTTGCGGTCGTCGGGGTTGTCCGGGTCAAGGCCGTATTCGTGCATGGTTGCGTCGATGTGGCGCTGCGGGTAGTCATCGGCGAAATAGTCGCGACCAAAGGCGCCGATGAGGCGTTCCAGCGCGGACAGTACGTGATGGCAATAGTCGCCCCATTCCTGGATGCGGCAGTTGCAACTGAGGCTCAGGGTGTTGTCGGTGCGGCGGTATTCGAGTTTTTGTTCGCAGCGGACGCCCCAATCGTCGAAGCGGGTGATGATGCTGTCGCGGCTGCGTTTGCTGATGCTGACTTCGTTGCCATTGGCGTAGCGGGTATGGGCGCCGCGCCGCTCCAGGTCATGCGCGATGGCGGCGGCGTCGATGGTGCGGTCGGGATTCAGGGTGTAGCGCAGCGGTGCCAGCGTTTTGGCGGATTTCGCTGTTTTGCCGGCTTTGGCGGGTTTTGTCGCTGTGGCGGGCGGTGGCGCGGGGGCGTCCTGCTCGCGCAGGTAGCGGGCGAAGGCGCGCAGGGCGGCGACGCTGTGTTTGCAGATGCCTTCGTGGTCGTAGGGGCAACTGCATTCGGTTTTGAGGGTTTTGCTGTAGTGGATGGCGACGGTGTAGCTGGTGCGCTTGCCGACGCAGCGGTAGATGGCGCCGTAGGGGGAAACGGCGTCCAGTCTGGCCTGGTATTCGTCGGCGCGGGCGATGCTGGCCGGGATGGCGTGGCTGCGGATGTATTGTTCGATGGTGTCGGGGGTGGGGAGCATGGCGGGTCAGTAGTCGCAGGGGTATTCGTTTTTGAGGGATTCGGCTTTGGCGAGTACGGCTTCGCGCATTTCGCTCTGGTAGGCGGCGAGGCGGTCGCGCAGGGTGTCGTCGCCCGCGCCGAGGATGCGCAGCGCGAGCAGGGCGGCGTTTTTCGCACCATCCAGCGCCACGGTGGCGACGGGGACGCCGGCGGGCATTTGCAGGATGGAGAGGACGCTGTCCCAGCCGTCGATGGAGTTGCTGGAGTGGATGGGGACGCCGATGACCGGCAGCGGCGTGACGGCGGCAATCATTCCCGGCAGGTGGGCGGCGCCGCCAGCACCGGCGATGATAACGCGCAGGCCGCGTGCGGCGGCGGTTTTGCCGTAGTCCAGCAGGCGCTCCGGGGTGCGGTGCGCCGAGACGATGGTGACTTCGTGCGCGATGTGGAATTGGGCGCAGGTTTGTGCGGCCTCGCGCATGATGCGTAGGTCGCTGTCGCTGCCCATGATGATGCCGATTTTGTGCATAGTGGTTTTTTGGGGTTGATGGGGTTAGGTTTACATACACGATAGCGGGGATGGTGTATGTAAATGGTGGGGTTGGCTGATTCGGTAGCGGGGGTTGCGGGCGGTTACGCCTTTGCCTGCTCTCCCCATATTAAAAAAAGAGCCGCCATACTCAATGCAAGAGCCAATGGCGTAAAAATGTAGTGTATCCATGTAAACGGGTCGCCAAAATAGAACGCTATGGCGGGCATAGAAAGGAAAAGGTAGCAAAAGTTAAAGGTAAATTGTTGTTGTACTGTCCATTTGGGCGGCAAACTGTTGATTGCCCAAAAGCCTGCCATCAAGGCAGCGGCAACATAGCTGCGTGTGGTTATTGGGTCGCCGCGTAGCACATAGCTCAACATAACCCCACCAAACAGAGCCAGCGTGCCCAATAGCCATTTGGTGATTTTCCAGAGTTTGTTCATGGTGCGTCCTTTTTTACTTGATGGCGTTTTCAGGCTGCCTCTATACGCATCGCCCCAGGGGGTGAGAGCAGCAAACGTGAAAAATGGGTTTTTGATTCATCAACATTATGGATTACCCCCACCCCGTCCCTCCCCCGCTGCGGACGCTGGCGCGTCCTGCAGGGGAGGGGGTATTCTTGGGCTATTTCTGTTTTATTCCACTGTAAACGGGTTTGGCTACGCCACGGAAGCAGATGGCATAGGGGCGGTTATGACGCAAACGTCTAACCGCCCGTGATTTTTGTGGATGGGCGGTTACGGCTTCGCCTGACCGCCCCTACCGGTTGTGGTTATCAGGCAAGTATTTTCAGCCAGAAGCCGAGGATGCCGATGCCGAAGATGCCGAAGATGAGCCAGAGCGCGTTCACCCCTTTGCGTAGCAGGTACATACAAAGGAAGGTGAGGCCAAGCGCGGGCAGGCCGGGCATGAGGTCATCCAGCACCGACTGCACGGTGGTGACGGTGGTTTCGCCTACCTGGTTGGTGACTTCGGCGATTTTGTAGGGGATGTTGATGTGCGTCCATTTGTTCACCAGCGCGCCCATGACAAAGAGACCGAGGATGGAGGCGGCTTCGGTGATTTTTTGCAGCGCGCCGCCACCCATGTCGGAGACGATTTCCAGGCCTTTTTTGTAGCCGTACTGGATGCCCCAGTAGCGGACAAAGAGGCGCACCGCATTGAAGAGGACGAAGAAGAGGATGGGGCCGAGCAGGCTGCCGCTTTGTGCGATGCCCGCACCGAGGGCGGCGAAGACCGGGCGCGCGGTACCCCAGAAGATAGGGTCGCCAACGCCGGCGAGCGGTCCCATCAGCCCGACTTTGACGCCGTTGATGGCGGCATCGTCAATCGGCGCGCCATTGGCGCGTTCTTCTTCCATCGCAAGATTCACGCCGAGGATGGGCGCGGTCATGAAGGGCTGGGTGTTGTAGAACTCCAAGTGGCGCTTGATGGCGTCTTTGCGCTCCTGGCTGCCTTCGGGGTAGAGGCGGCGGATGGCGGGGACGATGCCGAAGGCGT
>NZ_CALJAH010000408.1 GCF_938028185.1 uncultured Cardiobacterium sp.
CCGCGTCTTTGTACCAAATGCCGTGCCGCACCGCCTTGCCCATGCCGACCATGATGGCGGCGGGGGTGGCAAGGCCGAGCGCGCAGGGGCAGGCGATAACAAGGACGGCGACGGCGTGCATCAGCGCGGTGGTCCAGTCGCCTTTAATCAGCCAGGTGAGGGCGAAGGTGGCGGCGGCGATGGCGACCACCGTTGGCACGAAGATGGCGGCGGCGCGGTCGGCGATGCGCGCAATCGGCGCTTTGCTGCCTTGTGCTTCGGAGAGCGCCGCCATCATGTCGCCGAGCAGGGTTTCTTTGCCGAGCTGTTCGGCGCGATAGACCAGGCTGCCGTCGCTGACCAGCGCACCTGCCAGCACGCGGCTACCGGGTTCTTTCGCCTCTGGCCGCGATTCGCCAGTCAAGTGGCTTTCGTCCGCCCAGCCGCTGCCACTTGCGACGATGCCGTCGGCGGCGATGCGTTCGCCGGGGTTGGCGCGCAGCAGGTCGCCGATTTGTACTTGGTCGAGCGGTACGGTTTGCCAAGCGCCGTCGCGCTGCACACTCACCTGGCGCGGCGTCAGTTTGAGCAAGAGGCCGAGGCTGTTCAGGCTGGTTTTTTTGCTGCGGTGCTCAAGGTATTTGCCGAGCGAGACGAAGCCGATGACCATTACCCCCGCTTCAAAGTAGATGTGGCCGTGGCCGTGCGGCGCGCTCATCATGTAGAGCGAGTAGAGGTAGATGGCGCTGGTGCCGAGGGCGACGAGCACGTCCATGTTGGCCAGCCCGCCCTTGATGCTCGCCCAGGCGCTTTTGTAGAAGGGGAGGGCGAGCCAGAGCTGGACGATGCTGGCGAGCGCGAGTTGCGCCGCAGGCGGCAGCATCCAGTCGTGGCGGCCAATCATCATGCCCATCATGCCGACGAGGAACGGCAGGTTGATGGCGAGCAGCAGCCACAGCCGCCAGCCGGGATGCGCCGGTTCGTCGGCGGGCGGGGCGTCTTGCGGCAGGCTGGCGCTGTAACCGGTCTTGGCAATGAGGGCGACGAGTGCCGCCGGGTCGGTCTGGCTGTCGTCGTAGGTGATTTGTGCCTCTTCGCTGGCGAAATTGACGCTGGCGGCGGCGATGAAGGGCTTTTTGTTGAGGACTTTTTCGATGCGGCTGGCGCAGGCCTGGCAGGTCATGCCGTCGATGTGGTAGCGGATTTTTTGCTGCATGGGGATTTTTCACAGAGAGAAAGACCCCCTCCCTCGCAGGGCGCGCCAGCGCCCGCAGCGGGGGAGGGACGGGGAGGGGGTAGTGTCAGGGATTTCAGCGCGGGGTTTGGCAATGTTTCAGAATTTCTGCCAAAACCACCCCCGTCTGTTGCAAGACATCATGATTCCAGTATCGCAGTACACAATAGCCGCGATTTTGCAGGAAAGCAGTTCTTTGGTGGTCATAGCGCTGTTGCGTGGCGTGTTGTCCACCGTCCAGTTCAATGATTAGCCTGATTTCAGGCGCGGCAAAATCAGCGATGTAGTTGCCAATAACGTACTGGCGGCGAAAGCGGATGCCATGTAGCTGTCCACCGCGCAAATGTTGCCATAAACGGCGTTCGGCATCTGTCATCTCTTTGCGCAATTCGCGGGCAAAATTCCGCAGTTTGGGGTCGCGCCGGGTTCTCATGATTGGTGGATAGTGCGTTAAGGGTACAACGGCGGGCGTGCAAAGATTGCTACCCCCACCCTAACCCTCCCCCCCCGGGCCCCACGCAAAATACGGATGCATTTTGCGTGGGAACCCGCCCGCTGCGGGCTTCGCCCTGCGGGGGAGGGGACAGAACGGCGGACGTTTTGACAACCATTGCCGGAAATTGTCCCGCAGCGGGACAGCGTTACAACGACGCCTCGTAGCCGCCGTCTTCTACCGCCTCAACCAGCGCGGCCGGGCTGGTCTTTGCCGGGTCAAACGACACCGTGGCGTTTTTGTTTTCCAGGCTAACCTCGGCGCTGGCGACGCCATCAACGCCCTGCAAGATACCGGTCACGCTCTTGACGCAGCCGCCGCAGTTCATACCTTCCACATTCAAAACAACCGTTTGCATAACATTCTCCCAAAGGGTGGAAACACGCAGCATTGCGAAACGCTGCACCGGGACGCACTATAAGCCTTCACCCACGGTCAAGGTCAAGCACGATGAACATCAGCGAAGCGGCGCGGCACGCCGGTCTTTCCGCCAAACAAATCCGCGATTATGAAAAGCAGGGGCTGCTTGCGCCCGCCGCGCGCTCGGAGGCGGGCTACCGCCGCTACGGCGCGGGCGATTTGGCGCGGCTGCACTTCATCCGCCACGCGCGCGACGTCGGCTTTTCCCTGAAGCAAATCGCCACCCTGCTGCAACTCCAGGAAGACCCGGCGCGGCACGCGGGCGAGGTCAAACGGCTGACCGCGCAGCACATCGCCGCGCTCAACGCGCAAACGGCGCGCCTGCAAAAGATGGTTGCCGAATTGCAACGCTGGCACGACGCCTGCCACGGCGAGCATC
>NZ_CALJAH010000409.1 GCF_938028185.1 uncultured Cardiobacterium sp.
TCCACTTTGGACGGGTCCTTGCCGGAAAATGCGCCGCCGCCGTGGTGCGCCGAGCCGCCGTAGGTATCGACGATGATTTTGCGTCCGGTGAGGCCGCAGTCGCCGACCGGGCCGCCGATGACGAATTTGCCGGTGGGGTTGATGTGGAATTTGGTGTTGCGGTCAATCCATTCGGCGGGCAGCACCTTGTCGATAATCAGCTCACGCACCGCTTCCTGCAAATCCTTCTGCGAGATGTCCGGGTCATGCTGGGTGGAGAGGACGACGGCGTCAATGCCGGTGATTTTGTCGTCTTCATAGCGGAAGGTAACCTGTGATTTGGCGTCCGGGCGCAGCCACGGCAGCACGCCGTCGCGGCGCACCTGTGCCTGCCGCTCGACGAGGCGGTGCGCGTACATGATGGGGGCGGGCATCAGCGTCGGGGTCTCGTCGCAGGCGTAGCCGAACATCAGCCCCTGGTCGCCCGCGCCCTGTTTGCGTTTTTCTTCTCGGTCCACGCCTTGCGCGATGTCGGAGGATTGTTTGCCGATGGCGTTGAAGACGCCGCAGGTGGAGCCGTCAAAGCCGATGTCGGAGCTGTTGTAGCCGATTTCGACCACGGTTTTGCGTACCAGGTCTTCCAAATCAACCCAGGCGGAGGTGGTGACTTCCCCGGCAAGCACGACCATGCCGGTTTTAATCAGGGTTTCGCAGGCGACGCGCGCGTGTTTGTCCTGGGCGATGATGGCGTCCAGCACCGCATCGGAAATTTGGTCGGCGATTTTGTCGGGATGCCCTTCGGATACCGACTCGGATGTGAATAGATAGTGGCTCATGCCGTTCTCCTTTGAGATTAAGTGGATGGAAGCGCCGCCGCGTTCAACCCCGACGCGAAAGCGGCCGCTATCCTAGCAAAAATCCGCGCTTATTGCTTTGCCTTCTCATCTGTCGCAGGGGCTGCACTGGCAGTCTGCGCAATTAAATCAAGAAATACCAGCGGTTCATCGCCCGCATTTTTCAGCGCATGACTTTGTCCTGGCCGGGCAATGGTAATGTCGCCCGCTTGGACTTCGCTTTCTTTGCCGTTGCTGTCGGTAAAGATGCCCTTGCCGGAGATAATGATATAGACATCCTCATTATTCTCGTGCTTGTGCAAACCGATGGCTGCACCGGGTGGCAAAGTCATCCAGCCGATTTCACGAAAGGCATCGTGGTCATCGGTCTGTTTGCGGGTATAGGCAAATTCGCCAAGCAATGCACCTTCACCACCCGCTGCCTTTTCCCGGTCCCATTCGCTTAATTCGCCTTTGCGATAAAGCTGGATATTGCGGTTCAGCGTTTCGCCATGAAAGACTTGCTCTATTTTTTGCGAATAGGCGGCATTATTCGCAGCGGGCGCGGCAGTTTCTGCCTGCGCATTCAGGGTCAATAATAATGCGGAAAGGATAAACAGGTTTTTCATGACACACCTCTCGTTAAAAAAATCCCCGCAGCGCGGGGATGGCAGGACGCATTAACTGTCGCCCAGATTTTCTTCGGCAATCGCCTGGCTTAATGTACTGAGCAGGCGTTCGCTGACCTGATTGACCATGCTTACTTCGCGTGCAATCGTTTGCCGCTCTTGCAACAAGTCAAAGGTCATTTGCAGCGCGGACAGGACAATCAGGCGGTCTATCGGCACTTTCGGATTGTCACGCCGCATATCCGAGAGCGATGCGTTTAATTGCTCCGCCGCTTCAATCAGCAGATTGCGCTCATGCGGCTCGCACATCAGCGGATAGGTATTTTCCAGAATCTGCAAGGTGACTTTCATTTGTTGCTTGCTCATTGTTCTACCCCGCGAATACGGTCAATCATTGCCTGTTTGCGGCGGTTGGCATCATCCAGCTCCGCCTGCAAATCATCCTGGGCGCGCTGATGTTCTGCCGCCTGTTCGCGCAATGCCTGCGCATGGGCGACAATCAGCGCTTCCTTTTCCGCCGCCCATGCGGCTTTATCCTCGTCATAGCGATTGCGCCAACGGGTATCGGCGTGTTCCAAAGCAATGCGATATTCCTCGGCGCGCTGGGCGAGGGTTTCCTGATGTTCTTGCACGGTGAGATTATGGCGGACATTCAGTTTGTCATAATCTTCCTGCAATTGCCGGTGATTCCGGTTGAGCGTGCGCCATGCCTTGAGCAAAGTATTGGTCTGCTTTTCAACACGTTTTAATTCGTCTATATGTAAACGTTCCTGAACTGGCTTCATGCTGATTCCTGCTTAGGCTCTAAATGACGATAATGGCAAGCCATTACCACGGTTTCATTTATACTACCATCTTTTCCAACAGCCGGACAAAAAGCATGACCACACAACCCCGTTACGACGCCCTCGCCGCACTCATTGCCACCCGCGAATGGTGGTTTGGCGCCAGCGAAGTGCAAGGCATATTGAGCGCGCTCGTCGCCTGCAATCAGGGCGGGCGTTGGGCGGAAATCCTCTTTGCCCAAGGCGAGATTGACACCATCGCGCACGAAGCCTTCGACCGTCTCTCGCGGCAAATTGAAGAAACGCTCGCCGCCGATGCCCTCTCCTACCAACTGCTGTTGCCGGAAGACGGTACCCTTGCCGCGCGCGCCGAAGCACTGGCCGCCTGGGCGCAGGGATTTACCGTTGCCATCCACTGGTTGCAACCCGAACTCGAAGACGACGCCCGCGCCTTCCTCGCCGACCTCGAAGAAATCGGCAAACTTGACTGCGACCTTGACGACAGCGAAGAAAACCGCCGCCAGCTCACCAGCCTCGAAGAACACTGCCGCATGGGCGCGCTGCTCATCTACACCGAAAACCACAAACCACAGGAGAAACCCGCATGAACTGGACCCGCGAAGCGCGCTACACCGCGCTCAATGCCGACACCCGCCCGCGTTTTGACGGCCTCTGCGCGCAGGCCACTGCCAGCCCGTGGCGGCAGCGCTACCACATCCAGCCGCCCGCAGGGCTGCTCAACGACCCCAACGGCTTCTGCCACGACGGGCGCGAATACCACCTCTTCTACCAATGGTTCCCGCTCGGCCCGGTACACGGCCTCAAATACTGGCAACACCTCACCAGCGCCGACCTCGTCCACTACCAAAACCACGGCATCGGCATCGCGCCGGATAGCCGTTGGGACAGCCACGGCGCCTACTCCGGCAGCGCGCTTGCCGACGGCGACGGACTCCTCATCGCCTACACCGGCAACCACCGTACCGCCGCCTGGGAGCGCATCCCCTACCAGCTCACCGCCCGCCTCGACGCGCACGGCCTGCACAAAAAACCGCCCTTCCTCAACGGCGCGCCTGCCGGTTACAGCGAACACGTGCGCGACCCGAAAATCTGGCGCGAAACCGACGGCAGCTACGGCATCGTCCTTGGCGCGCAACGCGACAACCACACCGGTGGCGCGCTCTACCTCACCTCGCCCGACACGCGCGACTGGCAACTGCGCGGCGAAATCGACTTCGGCCTGCCCGACTTCGGCTATATGTGGGAATGCCCCGACTACTTCCCGCTCGACGGGCGCGACATCTTTCTCTGCTGCCCGCAAGGCCTGCCCGCCGACGGCGACCGCTGCCGCAACCTCTACCAGTCCGGCTACTTCCTCGGCACCTTCGACAAAGCCGCCTGCCGCTTCACGCACGACGGCTTCCGCGAACTCGACCACGGCTTTGACTACTACGCGCCACAAAGCACACGGGGTGCCAACGGCGAACGCCTGCTCATCGGCTGGATGGGACTGCCCGACACCAGCTGCCCCAGCGCGCGCGACGGCTGGGCGCACTGCCTCACCCTGCCGCGCGTGCTGACGATAGAGAACGGCCAACTGCGCCAGCGGCCATTGCCCGCGCTCGACCAACTGCGCGGCGAAGGCGAACACGACGGCATCCACTACGAACTCAACCTCGCCAACCCGCAAAGCCGCCCCTTCATCCTCACCCTGCGTGCGGGAGCCACCGCCAAAACCGTACTGACCTACAACGGCGAAGCACTCATCTTCGACCGCAGTCAAAGCGGCGCGCTGCCCGAACCGGAAAAAGACGCGCCCGGCAAAGGCGGCCACATCCGCCGCCTCGCGCTCGCACAACTGCACAGCTTGCGCATCTACGCCGACACCTCTTCGCTGGAAATCTACATCAACGACGGCGAAGCGGTAATGACCGGCGCCATCTACCCGCCCGCCGACGCCACCGGCCTGCCCATCGCCGCCGCCGATGACGCGACAGTAACGGTTTACCCCATCCCGTAGCCGCCGCATCCTTCATATATAGCCATGCACATCGAAATCATCGCCGTCGGCCAGAAAATGCCGAACTGGGTCAATCGCGGCTACGCCGACTACGCCGACCGCCTGAGCGGCGACCTCACCCTCGGCCTCACCGAAATCCCGCTGCAAAAACGGGCGAGTGCCAGCCAACTGGCGGCGGCGCAACAAAAAGAAGCGGCGCAAATCCAAAGCGCACTGCAAGGCAGCGACTACCGGGTGACGCTGGACATCCCCGGACGCGCGCATAGCAGCGAAAGCCTCGCCGCACGGCTGCAATACTGGCAGGAACATCACCGCCGCCTCGCGCTCATCATCGGCGGCCCGGAAGGCATCGCCCCGGAAATCAAGGCACTCGCCCACGAAAGCTGGTCGCTCGGCAATCTCACCCTGCCGCATCCGCTGGTACGCATCATCGTCGCCGAAGCGCTCTACCGCGCCTGGAGCATCAACCACCATCACCCCTATCATCGCGCCTGAATGTGTATTTACTGAGGGCTTTTGTGGTATTTACCGTGTATTTCTGTTGTCTTTAACGGCAGACGCCGGGATAATGAGCGCAGTTTTTCACACTGGAGGCTTTATGATCGTTCTGTGGTTATTACTAGTCATCGTCTTTATTGTGCTGGCGACGGCCAAACTGAAATGGCACCCCTTCCTCGTGCTGTTGCTCGCCTGTTTTCTCACCGCCTTTTGTTACGGCCTGCCGCTGGCGGGAATTGCGAAAACGATTGGCACCGGCTTCGGCAATATCCTCGGCTCGATTGGCCTTGTCATCGTCCTCGGCACGATTATCGGCCTCGTGCTGGAGAAAACCGGGGCGGCGCTGGTGATGGCGGAATCGGTGGTGAAAGCCATCGGCCCGAAATTCCCGACGCTGGCGATGAGCATTGTCGGCGCGATTGTCTCCATTCCCGTTTTTTGCGATTCCGGCTTTGTCATTCTTCATTCGCTGAAGGAATCGCTGGCGGCGCGAATGAAAGTGTCATCGGTGGCAATGAGCGTCGCGCTGGCGACCGGGCTGTATGCGACGCACACTTTTGTGCCGCCGACCCCGGGGCCGATTTCCGCCGCTGGCAATCTGGATTTGGGCAACCAGCTCGGTCTGGTGATTGGCGTCGGCCTGCTCGTTTCCGTGGTGCCGATTATGGCGGGCTGGCTGTGGGCGAACCGCTTTTTGCGGGAACGGCCGGACGGCACCGCCACCACCCCCACCGATGATGCCCGCGCGCAGGCCATCCGCGACAGCTACGGCAAGCCGGTCTCGCCCGCGCAGGCGTTCATGCCCATCGTCGCGCCCATCCTGCTCATCTGCCTCGGCTCGATCGCCGCCTTCCCGACACATCCCTTTGGCGACGGCACCGTCGCGCAAATCTTCAATTTCCTCGGCACGCCGCTCAACGCCCTGCTCATTGGCACCTTCCTCGCCTTCACCCTCATTCGTGGCGCAGACAAAACCGCGCGCATCAGCGCCATCGTCGGCGACGGCCTCACCGTCTCCGCGCCGATTCTGCTGATTACCGGCGCGGGCGGTGCTTTCGGCGCGATTCTCAAAGAAACGCCGGTGAGCGACTATCTCGGCCACACCCTGAGCAGCAGCGGCATCGGCATCTTCATGCCGTTCATCGTCGCTGCCGCGCTGAAAACGGCGCAAGGCTCGACCACCGTCGCCCTCGTCACCGCCTCCAGCATCGTTGCGCCGCTGCTCGGCCAGATGGGGCTGGACAGCGAAACGGGGCGCGTCCTCTGCCTGATGGCCATCGGCGCGGGCGCGATGACCGTCTCCCACGCCAACGACAGCTTCTTCTGGGTCGTCACCCAGTTCAGTCGGATGAGCGTCGGCCAGGGCTACCGCACCCAAACCGCCGCCACCGCCATCCAGGGCATCAGCGGCATCCTCTGGATTTGGCTGTTGGCGCAAGTGATGCTTTGATATTGAATGGTTTGATATTCCCGTGACCGTAAACGGGTGTCCTGAACGGCAAACCCGCAAACCGCCTTGGATAGGGCGGTTTTTTGCAGGAGGTGATAGCCGACCGGCGAGCGGCTTATAGCAATACACCGAAAGAAGTCTCATACTATGCCGCCTTTCTATATAGCCGCGTACCACCTCCAGCGTTGCGCCTTGTGTAAAACTTTGAGTGTATCGCTATATAGCGATACTCACAAAATGCTGTATAAGGCGCGCCGCTGAAGACAGTACGACTTTGTAGCCGAGGCAGGAAACGCCGTACAGCGCTTTGTAAGGAATGCTATAAATAGAATCCTTGCTTACCATGCGCCTACTGCTCCCCCTAAATTTTACGTCAAGAGGTTAGCGTTTTGTCTACGAAAAAAAAAGCAATTTGGTTAATTAATGATTTGCTATTACTTTCAAAAGGACCTGATTTTGAATTGGATATTCCACAAGGAATAGATATCCTTACTTACAGGAAACTTGATGCCAAGCTAGATAGGACACCAGCAGAGGAAGAAGAATTTTCTGAACTACTCACTACAATGAACAATGGAGTCTCTTTACTTAAGAAAAAACAACCGTTATCTGAGGATAAATTTCCCAAATTACTTTACCCTAGGTGTGGTCTTCAAAAAAAGAGGCTTTCTCCAATATTTTCTGTGTTCGATGGTTTTATCATAGCAACGGAGAGTTTTGCTAATCTTCTCCTAAGATTTAATTTGGGAAGCACGCAGATGTGTGAGGTTAGAATATCAGGTATAAAATCCAATGATGAAGCTGCTAAAGCCCCTTATTTTTACATAAATATTTGTGAACATAAAGAATTTTTTTTACCTGAGTATAGCGATTCATCGATTTTTTATCTAAATATTAGTGGAAAAAAAATATATTCTTCACCTTCTTATAAAATTGAATTACAAGAATCTTATTATTTTTCTTCAGAATCATTAAAATCTTCTGTGGATCTTTGGCATGATCCTCAAATAAGTGATTCAATATTTATGTCTGAAAATTTACAACAAGCCATATGCGAGGCTGGAATAAGAAGAAAAATACCACTCATGCCTTGCTATAATTTTATCTATTGATTTTTATTGTTTAACTGTCTGAATTCAATGTTCATTATTATGCTGTAATCAGTACTTGGGGCCTGTTCAAAATCTTGGGGAACCGCATTTTTCCGTATGCTTGCATAGGGAACTGAAAGTCGGGAAAACAGCTAATATGCTCCCTCCCTCGCTACGGACGCTGGCGCGTCCTGCAGGGGAGGGGGGTATTTTTTGGCTATTTCTGTTTTATTCCACTATATAGCCATCCACCGAAAGCCTCATACGGTGTTGCGTCGCCTCGCCGTACAAAAGCGTACTGTCTTCGGCGACGCGCCTTGTCTGAAACTTTCGGTGGATGGCTATATTCCGAAAAGCCGCATTTATTTCTGTCGGGTGTCAATCCGCACTTCAACCGACATTCCCGGCGCGAGTTTGTGCAAATCCGTCTGTCCCGGATGCAGCTCGATTTTGACGACGATGCGCTGGGCGATTTTGACGAAATTGCCGGTGCCGCTGTCGGCCTTGATGATGCTGAATTCGGAGGCGGTCGCCGGGGCGATTTCACTAATGCTGCCGCTGAAATGTGCGCCGCCGAGGGCATCGACGGTGATGTCCGCCTGCTGGCCGCTGCGGATGTTTTTCATGTCCGTTTCCTTGATGTTGGCGACAATCCAGCGCGCGGCGGGGACGACCGACATCAGTTGCGTGCCCACGCTGACGAGTTGGCCTTTTTTGACGGCGACTTCGCCCAACTGGCCGTCGGCAGGCGCGTAAACGGTGGTGTGTCCCAGCTCCTGTTCGGCCAGCGCCAGCATTGCCTTGGCGTTGTCGATGGCAGCGGCGGCGCCTTCGCGTCCCACCCCGGCATTGAGGATGTTCTGTTGGACGATGGCGTATTGTTCTTTTGCCTGCGTCAGCGCGGCTTCTGCCTGTTTGACTGCGGTCTGCGCCGCGCCGCGGCTGCTTTGCGAGATGGCATCATTGCTGACACCCTTGATGCGCTTCCATTCTCGGTTGGCGCGGCAAGCACCGCCTGGGCGTTGGCAATGGCCGCCTGCCCCGCCTTGGCGGCGGATTGGGCGGAGGCGCGATCCTGTTTGGTTTTGTCCAGCGCCGCCTGCTGGGCGAGGATGCCCGCTTTCGCCTGCTCTACTTTGCTGAGGTAGGGCGCGCGGTCGATTTCCACCAGCAGCTGCCCGGCCTTGACGGTATCGAAGTCGCGCACCAGCACGTTCAGCACATAACCGCCGACGCGCGGGCTGACCACGGTGATGTTACCGCGCACATAGGCGTTGTTGGTGTAAACCTCGCCGAGGCCGAACGGCGGCAGGCGGAAGGCATACAGGGCGAGCAGCGCGCCCGCGACGGTCGCCACCAGAATGGCAATGCTGCCGAAACGGTGTTTTTCCGGCTGCCATTGGTCGGGTTCTTGCGGCGTTTCGGGCTGTGGCGGCGGGATTTCTGCGGCGACTGGCTCCGGCGGCACTTCTTCAACGACGGGCGACGGCACGGTTGGCGGGGTGATGTCAGGCTGTTCGGGGGTGTTTTCTGGGGTCATGATGGTTTCCGGGTGGTGTCCTAAAATGTATGCTGCCTCAAACAAATCCGTAGTTGATATAGA
>NZ_CALJAH010000410.1 GCF_938028185.1 uncultured Cardiobacterium sp.
CGCCTTGTCTGAAACTTTCGGCGGTTCGGTTTCGCAAGCGGCACGTTGGGCTTCCAGTTGGCGTTCCATCGCTGCGGCAGCGGCGGCTTTGGCCGGGTCAAAGGTGCTTTTCCCCAGGTCAATGTGGCTGGTGTCGTATGTGGTGCTCGCGCCGCGCAGCGGATAGCCGGTCAGTTTCCGTATTTGCCGCATCAGGCCGAGGGGTGGAACGCTGCTGCTGCCGACGGTGATGCCGCCGTCTGCGTACCGGCAAATGAGTGCGGCCTCCCGCACGGAATCGTGGTAGCCCATCTGGTGATAGTGCTCCTGCTCGCAATGGCAGACGGGCATTGCCGCCGGGAAGGCGTTGTCCAGCACGCGATAGTTGATGTTTTCCTGCCCCAGCCAGGCGAGCAGCGGCGCGTCGCCCATGCCGCTGACGTCGCCGTAGTTGTCGCGCACCACCGCCAGCGGCGCCCTGCCTGCGATGTGCCAGTTCACCGGGTGCCTGCTGGAGAGGAGCAGGACGTAAGGCGTGTCGTCCGTGGGCGCTTGCAGGGTGAGGCGGTTGTAGTAGTCGCTGCTTTCATGGACGGCGGCGATGTGAACGACGGTCTCCGGTGGCAGTTTGAGGGCAGCGAGGGCTGTGGCAAGGTCTTCGCTCCGGTAGGCGGGCGTGTCGTCCGGGGTGAATGCCAACTGGAATGCTGCACTATGCCAGTGGTTGTTGTATTCCACTTCAAGCAAGTGGTCGCCTGCGTCCAGCGTCAGCAGCGGCAGTTCGGTGGGGGGTACCGAACAGCTTCCGCAATTTGGGAGCGTACTTCTTTCGGCAATGATGTGTTTGTCGAGCAGGATGCGCGCCCGCGCCCAGCCAAGGTCGGTATGGATGCGGTAACGCCCCGGTTGCGGGACGTGCAGGGTGCCGACCCAGTAGGCGCCGAAATGTTCGGCTTGTATGTTGAGAAAGGGTGAGCTGTCGCTGTAATTGATGGCGATGCGACCACGGTGTTCGCTGGCAATGACCCGCTCCGGCCAGCGGGTATCAAGGTAGTAAGCGGTAAAGCCCTGTTTGGGGACGATACCGGCGGGGTTGTAGATGTCGCCCCAGCTGCGTGTTGCCCGCGGGTAGTCGGCAAGGCGTTCGCCGGATGATGCGGCGGCGGGCGGTGTGCGTGTGGTTGCCCGCGCCAGACTTTCCTTTACCACGTCGTCTGCGGCGTGTCCCGCTATCGGTTGCAGGGTAGCGGCGAAGGTTCTGGCGATTCGGTCCGTGCGCGCCCGGATGTCTTCGGGCAGAAGCGGCAGCGGTTCGTCTTCCTGCGGGACGTCATATGCTGGTGCCGGCTGGTTTTCTGCTGACTGCAGGGGGCTTATTAGCCCGTAGTTGGGGTTGGATTGCCGGATGAGCATCGCGTCAATCAGGTAGTGATAGCGCCAGTAACCGAAGGTGCAGAAGGTTGCGAGGGCGACCAGGACGAAGAGGGCGACAAGGGTTTTGGTTTTCATGGCGTTACTTTTGCAGCTGGTTGACGGTGAGGGCGAAGTCGGTGGTGTACCAGCGGTTTGCCATTTCTACTTCGAGCAGGTAGCGGCCACGGTCGAGTGGGACGATAACCGCGCTGTCTTCGCCGAAGCCTTCCAGGAGGTTTTGCCCGTTGAGGAGGATGCGGATGTCCGAGCGAGTGCGACGGGTGGCAATTTCGTATTCGCCCCGTTGCGGGATGTCCAGCCAGCCGACCCAGTAGGCGGCGAATTGTGGCGAGGGAATGCCTCTGAAGTCGCTGTTCCGGTAATGGACGGCGATATGTTTGTCGCGCTCCCTGCCGATGATGCGGGCAGGGTCTCGCCACAGCACGCCCATGCCCCAGGTGGGACTGGTATGGCGTTCAGGGTTGAAGCCGGGGTTCAGCCCAGATGCGTGTGCGGGATGGGTGATGTCAGCGGGATTGCCGCTGGTGAGGTACCAGACGTCAAAGCCGCTTTCCGGGATTTCGTTACCGGGGTTGAGGATTTCACCCCAGCGTAACGGCGCGGGCGGCTCATTGCGGAGGGTTTTCCGGGATTCGGCGCGTGGCCAGATGGGAAGGTCATCCTCGCTGTGGCGGGTCTGATACATCATGCCCAGCAGCAGGACGACTATCAGGCCGCTGGCGAGGTAAAAGAGGATGCGGAAGCTGGCGGCGGGTTTGCGCGGCGGCGTATTCATGGCGCGACCTTGTCAATGTGCAGGGAAAAATCGGCGGTGTACCAGTCATTGCGGTATTCCGCTTCGAGGGTGTAATCGCCCGGCGTCAGGCGCAGGGTAACGGGCGCGCCGCTGCTGATGCGGTGGCGGTTGAGCAGGAGGCGCAACTGCCC
>NZ_CALJAH010000411.1 GCF_938028185.1 uncultured Cardiobacterium sp.
CTTGTTGTCCGGCGGGGGTAGTGTTGAGGGTGTTCCAGTGGTAGGAGTCCGGGCTGTGGCTTAAATAGGTGATTTGTATGTAGAGCGGTTTGCCCTGGTCGTCGTAGAGGGCGTAGGTAAAGGGGTTTCGGTCAAAGGCGAGGATTTGCCCGTTTTTGTGGTAGTAGCGGATGCCGTCGGCAAGCTCGCTCAGCTGTTGGTAGGGGTCGTCGGGCTGGCCGGGGAGCGGTTTTTGGATGGCGAGGCGGCCTTCGTGGTAGTAGTTGAGCGGGCTGACCGCCTCGCCGTCGCGGTATTGCTGGATGGCGCGGATGCTGCCGTCGGGGCGGTACCAGACGATTTTGCCGTCCACCGCCGCGGGGCTGAAGTCTGCCGGGTCGGCGTCTTTTTTCAGGGTGAGCGGCGCGGTTTGTGGGGTGCCGCTGTGTTGGTAGTAGTCCTGCACCACGAGGCGGCCGTCGGCGGTTTTGCCGAGGATTTTGCGGATGTAGCCGCCGCTGACGGCGCGCCGGGTCGGCAGGCCGTAGCGGTCGGCGTAGTAGTCCGGGTAGCTCAGCGGGGTGTAGTCGATGGGGTTTGCTGCGGCTTGCGCGGCGTCAAGGATGGTTTCCGGCAGGAGTGGCGCGGGCAGCTCGGCCGGAGCGGCGAGGTCGTCGGCTGCCCCCACCCCGTCCCTCCCCCACGAGGGAGGGAGCTGATTTGTGGTAGTAGCGACGGCAGTTTCGTCGTGGTGGTAGGGCCGGTTGAGGTCGTTGTCTGACAGGCGTTGTTTGATGTCGTCCCAGCGGGTGAGGGCGGCGTCGATGCTCTGGCGGCGCGCGGCCTGTTGGTCGGCGGGGGTGGTGTTGAGGGTGTTCCAGCTTTGGTGGGTGATGTTGTCGCCGCTTTGTATGCTCTGCCAGGCGATGAGCGGGGTGCCGTCCGGGACGTAGAGGGTTTCGCCTTCTTTGCAGTAGGCGCCCATGTTGCAACTGCCAACGCGCCCATGATGGTATTCGAGGGCGAGGATGTGCCCGTCGTCGTAGTAGTAGCGCGTGCCTGCGGAGGCGATAGCGCCGATGGCGGCGTAGAAATCGTTGTCGTTGCCGGGACGGGCTTTTTGCGCGACCAGGCGGCCGTTGCGGTAGAAGCTCAGGTATCCGGCGGGCTGGCCGTCATGGTAGTGCTGGATGGCGTACACGCT
>NZ_CALJAH010000412.1 GCF_938028185.1 uncultured Cardiobacterium sp.
TTTCCCTAAAAAATGGCTCCGCCATTTTTTAGGGTGCCCGGTCAGGCGGCGCAACGCCGTACAGGGCTTTGTGAGGATTGCTATAATACTGCCGTTTCGGGTGATTATGCCTGATAGTACGATTATAGGTTGCCAGTTAATGCGGTTATGTGTATGATTGCGTCGGCTTCGCCGGTGTAGCTCAGTTGGTAGAGCAGCGCATTCGTAACGCGCAGGTCATGGGTTCAAGTCCCTTCACCGGCTCCAGGCATTTTTCTCCTTCATATTTTGCCCCGCTTGTGCGGGGCTTTTTTATGGTTCAAAAGATACGCTGTCCTGCTTACCGAGTTCGGCTATAGCCATTCTCACAAAGTTCTGTACGGCGTTGCGCCGCCTCGCCCCTCGCCGTACAGAACGCTGCATCACCCATAATTAAGGGCGAACATTCCCTCAAAATAGTCTGCTGGCCTGACGCACTTGCTTGTGTTGGTGCAAAACCAGTGCTGCAATAATCGTCGTTATGATTTGGGAATATCAGGAAACGCCTTTATAGAAAAGCAAATTTTGTACAAATTTCTTGTCTGCAAAATGATTCAACTCAGTCTTTTCCCATCACAAACTCAGATCCGATTTTGTGCGTCATTTAATACTGAAGTAAAAACGACGCAGCGACAGCGTTATAGCGATACTCACAAAGTTCTGTACAAGGCGCGCCGCTGAAGACAGTACATTTAAGTACGGCAAAGCGGCGCAACGCCGTACAGGGCTTTGTGAGGATTGCTATAAATCTAAATGGTATGGCAAGCCCACCATAATTCAGGAAATGTCGAACGTGCGGATGTCGGTGACGGGTTCGCGGGCGAAGGCGTCGCTTTGGCAGTAGGCGAGGATTTGCGCGGCGGTGTCGCTGGCGCTTTGCAGTTTGCCGTCGGCGTGCAGCGCGGCGAATTGTGCGCGCAGCGGGAAGGCGGGGTCGGCGCGCATCCCCGCCTGCATCGCGGTATCAACCACGCCGGGAGCGAGGCTGGTGATGCGCACGCCTTCGGCGGCGGCATCGGCAGCGTGGCGGTCAAGCGCTGCCTTGCTTGCGCCGTAGATGCTCCAGCCAGGGTAGGGTTTGCGCGCCGCGCCGCTGCTGATGTGGACGATGCGTACGTTGTCGCGGTCGCGTGCGTGGGCGAGGACGGCGTTGGCAAGGATCAGCGGCGTGGTGATGTTGAGGTTCACCGCGTGGGTGATGGCATCGTCGGGCTGCGTGCCAAGCGGCGCGGAGGGGGCGACGGTGCCAGCGTTGTTAAACAGCCAGAGGGTTTCCGCCGTCTGGCAGGTGTGGCGGAAGGCGTCGCTGCGGCTGTAGTCAAGCACGACTTGCGGGTCGGCCAGATCTATCGCGGTTTCTTGCAGTTGACCGGGGTAGGTAGCGGCAAGTTCCGGGTTGTTGCGCCGGGCAAGGCCGATGACGCGCGCGCCGTATTGCAGCCAGGCGGCGGCGAGGGCGGCACCGAGGCCGTGGCTGTGGCCGCTGATGATGACGGTGGGGTTCATGCTTTTTCCTGTTGGTGGCGCGCGTTGGCGAGGCGGGCGAAGGCGGCGCCGTCCAGGGTTTCGGCACGCGCGGTCGGGTCGATGGCGAGCGCGGCGAGGTCGTCGGCCGTCAGCCAGTGGGCGAAGGTTTTGCGCAGCATTTTGCGGCGCTGGGCGAAGGCAAGGCGCACGGTCTCGTCAAAGGTGGCGAGGTCGTCTATCTGCCAGGCGGGGGCGGCGCGCGGCACGAGGCGGACGACGGCGCTATCGACTTTCGGCGGCGGGTCGAAGGCGTCCGGCGGGATGTCAAACAGCGCGGTGGTTTCGCACCACAGTTGTGCCATCAGGCTGAGGCGTCCCCAGGTTTTGCTGCCGGGCGCGGCGGTGATGCGGTCCACGACTTCTTTTTGCAGCATATAGTGCATGTCGTGGATGTGCTGGCGCTGGGCGAGGCAGTGAAAGAGGATGGGCGAGGAGAGGTTGTAGGGGAGGTTGCCGACGAGGCGGAGTTTTTTTGTTGCTGGCGCGGCGTGTTCGTTGCCCGGTTCGGCAGCTGCGGTATGCGGACTAACTTCACCCCCACGGGGGGAGGAGGGCGTACTTGTCGCTGACGCGGATTGTTTGCTGCCCCCACCCCGACCCTCCCCCAC
>NZ_CALJAH010000413.1 GCF_938028185.1 uncultured Cardiobacterium sp.
CCCCTTCCCCTCCCCCACGGGGGGAGGGGGGAATAGTGACTGCTTCTTCCGGCTGGTAGATGGGGCCGGCGTTGGCTTCGCTGTAGTACGTTTTGATTTTTGCGATGCCGGGGTTGCCATGCCAGTAGCCGTCCACCAGCGCGCCGAGTGCAAGCGGTGCCAGTTCGCGCAGGGCGTCGGCGGTGGTGAGGGTGCCGTCCAGCGTTTGCCGGTGCAGGGCGATGATTTCCGGCATATGGTTGAGTTGCGGCGAGAGGCGGAGGATGCCGACGCCGAGGGCGGCGATGTCGGCGTGGTGCGCAAGCAGGCATTGGCTGCCGTGCGACATGGTCTGGATGCCGTTGATGGTGAGGAAGGGGGTTTTTTCGCGGGTGTCCATGGTCATGCCGTGCGGGTGTTCGATGCAGCGGAATTGGCAGTTGTCTTTGTTCAGGTTGTAGTGGCGCGCGGTGAAGCAGCGCGAGGAGTAGGCAAGCGGGATTTTGCCCCAGGCAAAGAGTTCGGTTTCGCCGGGGTCGGCGCTGGCGGCGAGCAGGGTGGCGAGTTTGTCGCGCGAGAGTTCGGCAGGCGGTTGCCAGCGGTAGGCGCCGAGGCGGCGGATGAGGGCAAGGGTGTGTTCGTTGTAGAGGTTGAGGCTGCTTCCTGCGACGAAGGGGTGGCCGTGGTCGCGCGCCAGTTTGACCGCGCCCATGTCGTTGGCTTCGATGGGATAGCGCTCTTGTTTGGCGATTTTGCGCAGGCGTTTGAGGTCGCTCTCGCTTTCGAGCAGGGTCTGGCTGGCGAGCAGCACTTCTTTGCCGGCGGCGGCGAGGTTGTCGGCAATGGCGAGCCAGTCGGCGAGGCGCAGTTCGTGGCGGCGCGCGCAGACGGTTTCACCGAGATAGATGATGTCGGCGTCGGTGTCGGCGATGCGGTCGTACCAGGCGAAGACGGTTTGTTTCGGCCAGTAGTACTGGATGGCGCCGAGGGAGAGTTTGAGGCTCATGATGTTTCCTTGTTGTTCGTTTAC
>NZ_CALJAH010000414.1 GCF_938028185.1 uncultured Cardiobacterium sp.
CAAAGGTTTTGACCCCGCTTAAAGCCTTGCAGCATAAGGCTTACAGCGTTTTTTAGCTCCTTTTTTGTCCTATACGCCGAAAAATGCAATTCCCCAAGATTTTGAACAGGTTATCAGGCATTTATTCCAGCCACCACGGATCGACATCCACCGCGACGCGCACGCGGAAGGCTTTGCCCTGCGCGTGCAGCCAGGCGGTGAGTTGCGGCAGCTCTTGTTGCAGCGCGGCGCGGCTCTCCGCCTGAACGAGCAAATGCGCGCGGTGCTGGCCGTCTTTGCGCGGCATCACCGCTGGCGCGGGGCCGAGCCATTGCCAGTTTTGGCCGATGCCCGCCTGTTGTGCGCCATCGCGGGTAAAAGCGAGCGTTTGCAGGGCGCGCTCGGCGTCGCTGTGGCGGGCGAGCAGCGCCACTTGCGCGCAATGCGGCGGCAGGCGGGCGCGCTGGCGTTCGCCGTAGAGGCGGCGGGCGGTGTCTTCGTAGGGCGCGTCCAGCACGGTGAAGACGGGGTGTTGTGGTTGGCGGGTTTGTATCCAAATCTGGCCTTCGCTTTCGCGTCCGGCGCGGCCGCCGACTTGTACCAGCAGTTGTGCCAGCCGTTCTTCGCCGCGATAGTCGAGGCTGTACAGCGCCTGGTCGGCATCGACCACAGCGACGAGGTGCAGCCGGGGGAAGTGGTGGCCTTTGGCAAGCCATTGGGTGCCGAGGATGATGTCCACCGCGCCCGCCTGTATTTGTGCCAGCGCCGCTTCAAATTGGCGGCTGGTGCTGTAGGCGTCGCTGTCGATGCGCAGCACGCGCGCCTGCGGGAATTGCCGCGCCACGCTTTGTTCGAGGCGCTGCGTGCCGAGGCCGAGCATTTGCAGGTGGTCGCCGTGGCAGGCGGGGCAGCGCGTCGGCAGCGGTTGGACGCGGCCGCAGTGGTGACATTGTAGTTGGTGGCTGGCGGTGTGGACGGTGAGCAGCGCGTCGCAGGCGTCACAACTGGCCTGCCAGTCGCAGTCATCGCAGCGCAACAGCGGCGCGTAGCCCCGGCGGTTGAGGAAAAGCAGGGTTTGGCCGCCGCCCGCAAGGGTGCGGCGCATGGCGCGGATGAGTTCGTGGCTGAGGCCGCCGCTCGCCGCTGCGCCGTCCATGTTTTCCAGATGGATGGCGGGCAGGGCGGTGGTGGCGGCGCGGGCGGGCAGGCGCAGCTGTTGCCAGTTGCCGCGCCAGACTTGGTGATAGCTTTCCAGCGACGGCGTTGCCGAGCCGAGGAGGATGGGCACGTCCGCCTGTTGTGCGCGTTTGAGGGCGAGGTCGCGCGCGTGGTAGCGGAAGCCGTCCTGCTGTTTGTAGGCGGCGTCGTGCTCTTCGTCGATGATGATGCCGCGCAACGCCGCGCAGGGAGCGAAGACGGCGGAGCGGGTGCCAACCAGCACTTGCGCATCGCCGGCGCGCACTGCCAGCCATTGTTCGAGGCGGGCGCCGTCGGCCAGCGCGGAATGATGCACGGCGATGCGTTCGCCCAAGCGGGCGGCGAGACGCGCGGCGAGGGTTTGTACCAGGCCGATTTCCGGCACGAGCAGCAGTACCTGGCCGCTGTCTTGGGTCAAGCGCTCAATCCAGCGGATGTAGATTTCGGTTTTGCCGGAGCCGGTGACGCCATCGAGCAGCGTCGCCTTAAAGCCGCTGGCGGGCAGGGCGGCGAGGACGGCTGCTTGCGCGGCGTTGAGCGTCGGCGCGGGGGCGGGTGCGGCGGCAAGTCCTTGCCAATGGGCGCGCGGGGCAATCCAGCCGCGTTGTTCGAGGTCGCGCAACCAGCCTGCATTGCAATGGTGCGCGGCGCGTAGTGCGGCTTCAGGCTGTTCGCATTCGCTCAGGGCGGTGAGGACGGCGGCCTGTTTGCCGCCAAGCCGCCCGGCGAGCGCGTCGCGTCCGGAGGCGGTAATGCACCAGTCGCGCGGTAGCTCGCGCGTGGTCGCCCGTCCTTCGCGCAGCAGTTTCGGTAACGCCGCCTGCACCACTTCGCCCAGCGGGTGCTGGTAGTAACGCGCGGCGAAATGCAGCAGTTTGAGCAGCGGCGCGTCCAAGAGCGGCGCGTCGTCCAGCACGCGCTCAACCGTCTTCAGCGTGCCGTCATCGGTCGCATCTTCCTGAATGCTGACGACGACGCCAATCACCCGCCCCCGGCCAAACGGCACCCGTACCCGCGCGCCGACCGCGACCGGTTCATGACAAAGGTAATCGAAACTGCCCGCAAGCGGGCGTGGCACGGCGACGCCAACCCGCATCAGCATTGGTTCTGCCGCGCAAAATGGCTAACATATAACATTGTTTTTTACCCCCTCACTCATGCCGCTCATCACCCTCGCCAACGTCGCCTTCGCCGCCAACGGGCGCGACATTCTACACGACATCACTTTTACCATCGGGCGCGACCAAATCCTCACCATTGTCGGCCCGAACGGCGCGGGCAAAAGCACCTTGCTCGCGCTGATTTTGGGGCATAAAAGCCCGACCGGCGGCACGATTACCCGCGCCAAGTGGCTGAAAATGGGCTTTGTCCCGCAGAAATTCCCCCCGCCCGCCGACCTGCCGATGACCGCGCGCCGCTTCCTGCGCGACATCCCGCAGGCGGCAGAAAGCCCGTGGCTTTCGCGGCTGAACATCGCCCACCTGCTCGATACGCCGCTGCAAACGCTTTCCGGCGGCGAAACGCAGCGCCTGCTTTTGGCGCGGGCGATGCTGCGCCAGCCCGACCTTATCGTGCTGGACGAACCGGCGGCGGGCATCGACCCGGTCGCGCTCGGCGACTATTACCAGACCATCCGCGACTGGCAACGCGGCACGCGCGCCGCCGTGTTGATGGTCAGCCACGATTTGCATCTGGTGATGGCGGCGAGCGACCACATTTTGTGCCTGAACCGCCACATCTGCTGCCACGGCAGCCCGGAAGCGGTCGCCAGCAATCCCGCCTTCCGCCATATGCTCGGCGACGGCGGCCACCTCGACGCCATCGGCATCTACGCGCACCATCATGATCACAGACATTTATAAGAACGCTCCCTCCCTCGCAGGGCGAAGCC
>NZ_CALJAH010000415.1 GCF_938028185.1 uncultured Cardiobacterium sp.
TGCGGCACGCTGACGGTGCAGTTTCTGCCGAAGGATTTGTTGCAAAAGGGGCTGCCGTTGCTGCTCGTGGCGGTGGCGCTGCTTTTTCTTTTCATGCCTGCGCTCGGTACGGTGGTGCATCAGGCGCGGCTGTCCTTTGCCGGCTTTGTCGCTGCCGCCGCTTTGCCGATTGGTTTTTACGACGGCTTTCTCGGCCCCGGTACGGGCAGTTTTTTTATGCTGGCGCTGATTTCCCTGCGCGGCTACACCCTGCAACAGGCAACGATTGAGGCCAAAGCCTACAACGCCACCACCAATTTGGTTTCGCTGCTGGTTTTTCTCGCAGGCGGCAAAGTCGTCTGGACTGCGGGGCTTGCCATGGCGGTAGGACAACTACTCGGCGCGCGCCTCGCCGCCGGGCTGGTCATCAGCAAGGGCAATCGCCTGATTCGCCCGGCGGTGATTGCGATGTCGCTCATCATGAGCGCGGTGTTGGCATACCGTTATTGGTTTTAGGGCTTATTTGCCGCCTCAATCGGTGGAATAGGTGGTCTTGCCGATATTGAGGGAATTCCTCTCGTTATTCCAAAAGAAGAAAAGCTCGCGCTCGGTCTTGCCATTCGGGTAGGTGAGTTCGATGGTGTAGCCGTCGATGTGGTAACGGCCACCCGCGCCGGTACTGAAGTTTCCGCTGTGGGAAATCACGCCATCATCGCCCAGACCTGCGAGACCTGCGGTATCGGCCTGAAAGGTGCTGCGGCTGCTGTCGGTAAAGGTGCCGTCGCGCTTGAAATTGATGGTGGAGAAGCTGGCAAAGCTGCTGTAGTAGGTGCCGCCAGAAGAATAATGGGTGTAACTGCCCTGGATGGTTTCACCGGCCTTGGCGGGTGCTCTGGACAAACCATCCAGTTTCTTCCACGCGCCGTCTTTCTGGATCTCGTAACCATCGCCCTTTCTGCGCCACGCGTACCATTTGTCGGGCTCGTGCTGGCGCGAGGCGGCAACGTCAAAATCGGCGGGGCTGACCGGCAGGTCTTTATAGGCCTGCCCGTCTTTCAAAAGCAGCCAGATGTCGTGTTCGAGGGTAACGCCAACGCCGCTGTAGCCGTTGTAAACGTGGTTGTAGAGCGCTTCGATGTCGCCAAGCGCTACGCCTTTGCCCGGTGCAGTAACCCATTTGAAGCGGCGCGCTTCGGCATCATCGGCAGCCTGCTGTGTCGGTGAGGCGTTTTTTGCCGCGCCCTGGTATTGGCAGACGTTGATGAAGTTGTCGCCAATATTCTGCCCGTAGATGCCCAATTCGCCGTCTTTGTACCGGAAGAAGAAGGCGATTTCCTTGGTTTCGCCATCCGAGTTTTCGTAATTGTACAAAAAATGCTTGCTGCTAATATTGATACGACCGTCGTTCTCGTATCGGAATTCGCCGGTCTGATCCTTAAATCCGCTGATACGGTATTCACCATTCTCATAAAGCGAAAGAGTAAATTGCGCACCGCCATCAATCTGTACCTTGCATTGATAGTCACCAAAAACCAGGTCGCCACCGGGCGTCAGCCCATCCATTTTGAATTGCCGCATAAAGGCTTCGCCATGCCTGACACCGCCTTTGACGTTGCCGCTGCTGCCCGTGCTGCTGGCAGTTGACGTGCTGCTGCTCGCTGTGCTGGCGCTGCTACTGCTTGCCGTGCTGCTCGCGGGCGCACTTGCCGCACCGCCTTGGTCTTCCAAATATTGCGCGGCAATCAGCGCGGTGATGGTTTTTTGGTGGCGCTGCAAGAGTTCGGCATCTTTTTCCGTCTGGAAATCAATGATGCGCATTTTGTCGTTGCCGACCGGATAGACGGTGAGATTGGCAAGAATGCTTTTGCCCTGATACTCGACTTCAAGCGAGAGCGTGGCGATGTTGCCGCTTTCTTCAACTTCGCCGCGCTGGACGATGGTCATGCCACTGCTGTTTATAGCGTCGGCAAAGAGGTTCAATGCTTGCGCCGGACTGCCTTGCCCCGCTATCAGGTCGGAGATTTCGACACCAATTTCGCGCCCTTCGTCGTTTTTCGGGATGTATTGGACGCCGCCTTGGGTGTTTTTGCGTTCCCAACCGGGCGGGGTGTCGATAGCGGCGGCGTGCTGGCTGGCAAGAACGGTGCCGATAATTAAAGCGAGGGGACGAGTTTTCATGATAGTTCCTTATGGTTAGTGGCTTGCGCCGATTTGCCAGTTTTGCGCGGTTTGGCTCGCCTGCCAGAGGCGGGCGT
>NZ_CALJAH010000416.1 GCF_938028185.1 uncultured Cardiobacterium sp.
TATGGTGAATTTCGTGCGTAGGGTGTGTGGCGGCGCAGCCGACACGCACGCGGGCATTGGGCAGCGGCAAACGGATGCACGGCGACGCGCTTGATACATTCGCGCAAAACCCCTCGCCACCAAATACTCTTTCATCTCATTGCCACCAAATCCATGCGAGCAGCCATCGCCGGGAAAGCCGCCGCCGGGCGGATGCGGGCGATTGCTCCGCCCAAAGCCGCGCCGTTGTGCTACATTCGCCGCCGCACATTTACTTGAACGAGGCAATCACATGAACTGGTACCAACTGATACGCGAAGACTTTTCCGTGGTGTTTGAGCGCGACCCGGCGACGCGCAGCCGCATCGCGGTGCTGACCCTGCACACCGGCTTCTGGGCGGTGGCGTTTTACCGGATGCAGCACGCGCTGTGGAATCTTGGCCTGCGCTGGCTGCCGCGCTGGCTGTCGCTCGTCTCGCGCTGGATGACCGGGGTGGAAATCCACCCGGCGGTGGTCGCGGGCAGGCGGCTCTTCATCGACCACGGCATGGGCGTCGTCATCGGCGAAACCGCCATCCTCGGCGACGATGTCAGTATCTATCAAGGAGTTACCCTCGGCGGCACCACCTGGAGCGAGGGACGGCGGCACCCGTCGGTCGGCTCGAACGTCATCCTCGGCGCCGGGGCGAAAGTCCTCGGCACGGTACACGTCGGCGACCACGCCCGCGTCGGCAGCAACGCGGTAGTGGTGAAAGAAGTCGAGCCCTACACCACCGTGGTCGGCGTCCCCGCGCGCGCGGTGCGGCTGCGCCACGAAGAAGGCGAGCAGTTTTCCGCCTATGGCCTCAGCCACGAAGTCATCCCCGACCCCATCATCACCATGCTGGAGCAGCTCAGCGCGCGCGTCGCCAAACTGGAAGCGGAAAACGCCGCGCTGAGGCAGCGCCATGACTGACCGGGCGTACTTCGACTACGCCGCCACCGCCCCCTGCGAGCCGCAAGTGGCGGCGCAACTGGCGGAGGATTTGACCGCACCGTGGGCGTTTGCCAACGCGGGCGCGACCTACCAGCCCGCGCTGGAAAACCGCCGCCGCCTCGAAGACGCCCGCGCCCAACTGGCGGCGGTCATCGGGGCGGACGCGCGTGAAATCGTCTTCACCAGTGGCGCGACCGAGGCGGACAACCTCGCCCTCAAAGGCGCGCTCGGCTACCACGGCGTCAAACAGCCGCACCTCATTACCGTACAAAGCGAACACAAGGCGGTGCTTGACCCCGCCGGGGCGCTGGCAAAAGCGGGGGCAAAAATCACCATGCTGCCGGTCGGTCGCGACGGCCTGCTGGATTTGGACGCGCTCGACGAAGCGCTTGCCACCGCGCCGACGCTGGTCAGCGTGATGGCGGTCAATAACGAAACCGGCGTCGTGCAGCCCATCGCCGACATCGCCGCGCGCGTACACCGCGCCGGGGCGCGGCTGCACGTCGATGCCGCACAAGCCTTGGGCAAACTGGCGCTGGACGTGCGCGGCTGGGACATCGACATGCTGAGCCTCTCCGGCCACAAAATCGGCGCCCCGGTCGGCATTGGCGCGCTTTATGTGCGGCGGCTGCCGAAAATGCGCCTGCAAGCCCAACAACACGGCGGCGGACAGGAGCGCGGCCGCCGCTCCGGTACCTCGCCGGTCGCCCTCATCCGCGCCTTTGCCCTCGCCGCCGACATCGCCGAACACGCACGCGAGGCGCGCTGGCAACACGTCGCGGCATTACGCGCCACGCTGCTGGCCGGGCTACCTGCGACGATGCACGCCAATGTACCAGAGGAAACCCCGCAAGCGCCGCACATCGTGAGCATTCACACCGGACGCCCCGCGGCGGACGTGCTGCGCGCGGCAGATGCCGCCAGACTGGCGCTGGCGGCAGGCTCGGCGTGCAGCGCCTCCGACGAAGGCTCGCACGTCCTGCGCGCGATGGGCTTGAGTGATGCGGCGGTGCAAAGCGTGCGCGTCAGCCTGTCGCATCGCACAACGGCGGCGGAAATCGATCGCCTTGCCGCCTTTTTGCGCGACATCGCGGGCGATTAAAACGCGCGCCATCCCGGAAAAACCATGCCCACCTACACCGTCAGCCAATTAAACGCCCACGTCCGCGCCCAGCTCGAAAGCGACTACCGCGACCTCTGGGTTGAAGGCGAAATCAGCAACCTGAGCCGCCCCGCCTCCGGCCACCACTACTTCACCCTCAAGGACGACGCGGCGCAAGTCGCCTGCGCGCTGTTCAAGGGCAACACCTTCGGCCTGAAACTGCCCGCACGCGAGCTGGCCAACGGCCTCGCCGTGCGCGTTCACGGCCGCGCCACCCTCTACGAACCGCGCGGCAGCTACCAGCTCATCCTCGACCAGATAGAGGCGGCGGGCATCGGCGCGCTCGAAGCCGAACTCAAACGCCGCCGCGAACGGCTCGCCGCCGAAGGCTGTTTCGATGCGGCGCGCAAGCGTCCCATCCCGCCCGACCCACGCCGCATCGGCATCATCACCAGCGCCAGCGGCGCCGCCATCCACGACGCGCTCACCACCTTGCGCCGTCGCAACCCGCTCGTCGGCGTCATCCTCTACCCCTCGCTGGTGCAGGGCGAACTTGCCCCGGCGCAGCTCATCAGCCAAATACAAGCCGCCAACCGCCGTGCCGAATGCGACACGCTGCTGCTCATCCGCGGCGGCGGCAGCCTCGAAGACCTGTGGGCGTACAACGACCCCGCGCTCATCCGCGCCATCGCCACGAGCCGCATCCCCGTCATCAGCGGCGTCGGCCACGAGACCGACGTCACGCTTGCGGATTTGGCCGCCGACCTGCGCGCCCCGACGCCGACTGCTGCCGCCGCGCACAGTTGCCCCGACCTTGCCGGGCGGACGCAAACCCTCGCCCATCTCGCAGAACGCCTGCGGCAGGCGGCACGCCGCCAACAACAACAGCGGCAACAACATCTGCACCACCTCGCCCACCGCCTGCACCAACAAAGCCCGCAGCGACAAATCCGCACCGCGCAACAGCGCGCCGACCAGCTCGGCGAACGCCTGCACGCCGTCGCCCACCGCCGCTGCCAGGGCGAACAGGCGCGGTTGCGCGTCCTGACGCAGCGCCTGTACCAGCAAAACCCGCAGCCGCACATCCAGCGCGCGCAACAGCACACCGGCCAGCTCGGCGAACGCCTGCACGCCGCCACCCGCCGCCGCTGCGAGAGCGAACAGGCACGGTTGCACGCCCTGATGCAGCAATTGCACCAGTTAAGCCCGCTCAACATCCTGCAACGCGGCTACGCGCTCGCCAGCAACGCCGACGGCAAAACCCTCACGCGCAGCGACGCCGTCCAGCCGGGCGAAAAAATCAGCGTCCGTCTCGCCACGGGGCGCCTGCACTGCACCGTCAACCGCCGCAGCAAAAACTGATTGCCGTAAGGCGCGTTTGCCATGCCACAAGAGATGTTTGCCATAAATGACCGACCTGCGACAGCGCGTTCGTAGGGTGTGTGGCGGCGCAGCCGACACGCACGCGGGATTTTTTGCACCAGCGTAGAAAACCGCGTCGCAACAGCATTCAAAACGACGTATAGCCATCCACCCCGTCAATCACTAACCCGCAGCACTTCGCACAACGCGCGCAGCGCCGCTGACGGTTGCCGGTTTGGATAGTACAAAAAGAAACCGTCGTAGCGCGGCAGCCAGTCCTCCAGCACCGGCCGCAGCCGTCCGTCATCCAGATAATCGCGGCAAAATACATCCAGCGCATAGGCCAGTCCCAAGCCGCGCATCGCCGCATCCAGCATCAGCTCCGGATCGTCCAATACCAGCGCGCTGGACACCGCCTGCTCGAACGCCTGCCCGTCGCGCACAAACTCCCAGCGATACAGCCTTCCGCCGCCCAGCTGACGAAAACCGATACAGCGATGCCCGGCCAAATCCTGCGGCGTCTGCGGCGCCGGATGGCGGGCGAGATATTCCGGCGCGGCGACAATCACCGCCTGCACCGGCGGGGTGATGCGCACCGCGACCATATCGCGCGCGACGCTGCCGCCGAGCCGCACCCCCGCATCAAAACCGGCGCTGACAATATCGACAAAACCATTCTCGGCGGCAATATCCAGCCGCACATCGGGGAAGCGTTCGGCAAAAGCGCGCAGCTTCGGCAACAATACACACGACGCAATGCCGCGCGGCACAGAAAGCCGCACCTGCCCCGTCGGATGCGCGCGGAAATCATTGACCGCCTCATCCGCCGCCTCCAGCGTCGAAAGCGCCGGCGCAATCCGCGCGAGCAGCGCCTGCCCCGCCTCGGTCAGCGCCACACTGCGCGTCGTGCGGTGGAAAAGGCGCACACCGAGCCGCGTCTCCAGCGCGCGCAGCCCGTGCGACACCGTGGATGGCTGCAAATCGAGGCGCGCCGCCGCCGCACGCAAACTGCCTTCCTCGGCAATCGCCACAAAAATCGCAAAATCCGCAAAATCACCTGCTCGCATTGATGGCTCTCCGGCAACAAGGCATACAACAAAACGGGGCTTATGCTAGCGCATCGCAGCCGCTACCATTGTGCGAAAACCAACCCGGAGCCAAACATGAAAACCCTCGTCAATCTCTTTCATCCGCACCTCGACAAATCCACCGTGCACCGCGCCTGGGCGCAGCGCCTCGCGCAAGAGGCGGACATCACCCTGCGCGACCTCTACGCGCGCTACCCGGACGGCAAAATAGACGTCGCCGCCGAACAAGCCGCACTGCTCACGCACGACCGCCTCGTCTTCGAGCATCCCTTCTACTGGTACAGCACGCCGCCCTTGATGAAACAATGGCTGGACGACGTACTCACCTACGGCTGGGCGTATGGCGCGGGCGGCAACGCGCTTGCCGGCAAAGAATGGCTGTCGCTCATCTCCACCGGCGGCCCGGCGGACTCCTACCAGGCGGGCGGCTACAACCGCTTCTCGATGAGCGAGTTCCTGAAACCGCTGCAACAAACCGCGCATCTGCTGCAAACCACCTTCCTGCCGCCGTTTATCTTCCACGGTGCGGTACAGGCAACGCCGGAAGCCGTCGCGCAATCGGCGGAGGCGATGCTGGCGCACCTCCGCGACCCGCTGCTTGATCCGCAAAAACGCCTCGCCGCGCTGCTGGGCGAGATGGATGCGGAAGGGGTTACGCTGTAAACGGTTCGCCCCAATATAGCCATCCACCGAAAGTTTCAGACAAGGCGCGCCGCTGAAGACAGTACGCGGTTGTACGGCGAAGCGGCGCAACACAGTATGAGGCTTTCGGTGGATGGCTATAAAAAGCGGTGCTTTCAGGCACCGCTTTTGGTTACCTCGCGCAGCGTCTGCAACACTCCCGCCGCGTGTCTGGCAACCTTCACCTTGCGCCACTCGCGCACCACTTCGCCCTGCGGGTTGAGGAGAAAGGTACTGCGCTCGATACCCAGATACGTCTTGCCGTAATTGTGTTTTTCCTTGATGACGTCAAAGGCGCGGCAGAGGATTTCCTCCGGGTCGCTGACCAGCTCGAAGGGAAACTGCCGTTTGGCGCGGAATTTCTCGTGCGAAGCGAGGCTGTCGCGCGAAACGCCGACAATCTGCGCACCGAGCGCGGTGAAATGGGTGTGCAGCGCGGCGAAATCCTGTCCTTCCGTGGTGCAGCCGGGGGTGGCGTCTTTCGGGTAAAAATAAAGCACCGTCCATTGCCCGCGCAAACGGTCGGCGGAAAAGGGCGTGGCAGCGGTGCTCATCAGGCTGAAATCTTGCGGCAAATTCATGTTTATCAACTCCGTAGTCATCGGGCGGGCGCTTGATTTTAGCATCCTGAAGCGCATAACATTGCCGCTTCATTTTTACCCGGAAATCGTATGTTTAGAGGTTCTATCGTCGCCTTGGTGACGCCGATGCACGACGACGGCAGCGTGGACTGGAACGCGCTCGCCGCGCTGATTGAATGGCATTGCACGAGCGGCACCGATGCCATCGTCGCCGTCGGCACTACCGGCGAATCCGCCACCCTAAGCCCCGCCGAACACAAGGCCGTCATCCGTTTCACCGTGGAAAAAGCCGCCGGGCGCGTGCCGGTGATTGCCGGTACCGGCGGGAATTCCACCAGCGAGGCGATAGACCTCTCGCTGGCCGCTTACGATGCCGGCTGCGCCGCCACCCTGCAAGTCGTCCCCTACTACAACAAACCGCCACAACGCGGCCTCTACGCCCACTTCAAGGCCGTCGCCGACGCCGTGCCGATGCCGCATCTGCTCTACAACGTCCCTGGCCGCACCTCATGCGACCTGCTGCCCGATACCGTCGTCGCCCTCGCCGCAATCCCGAACATCATCGGCATCAAAGAAGCGAGCAACATGGCGCGGATGGTCGAGCTGCGCGCCGTCTGCCCGGCAGGATTTGACATCCTCTGCGGCGAAGACGGCCTCTCCGCCGAAGCACTGTGCAACGGCACCGTGGACGGCGTCATCTCCGTCACCGCCAACCTCGCGCCGGACATCATGCACGACATGGCCACAGCAGGCCTTGCGGGCGAACACAACCGCTGCCACGCGCTCAACGACCGCCTCGCGCCGCTGCACGAAGCCATGTTCTACGAATGCAACCCGCTGCCGGTCAAATGGGCACTGCACCGCCTCGGCAAAATCGGCCCCGGCATCCGCCTGCCGCTGGTGCCGCTCGCGCCCGACGTACAAACCCGCGTCGAAGCCGCGCTGCGCCACGCCCAACTCCTCTAACCCCTCGCGAATCCCATGAAAACACACATCCTGCCCCTCCTCGGCGCCGTCCTGCTCATGACCGCCTGCAGCAACACCAGCCTGCGCGACGCCATCCCCGACCGCCGCCCCGATTACCGGCAAAGCAACGTCAGCCGCCAACTGGAAGTCCCGCCTGACCTGAGCGGCGGTACCCTCGACGACCAGCTCACCGTGCCGGACATGAACCCGGCCAGCGTCGCCAGCTACCGCGCCTACAGCCAGGACAACGCCATCCGCGACAAACGCGGCTTCATCGAAGTGCTGCCGCAACTCTACGGCGTACAAGTCATCGAACAACCCGGCACCCTGCCCTACATCCTCGTCTCCGCCGACACCTCGACCACCTGGAGCGCCGTCAAAAAATACTGGGAAAACAACGGCATTCGCCTGCGTACCCAGGAGCCCGCCATTGGCCTGATGGAAACCGACTGGCTGGAAAACCAGTCCGACCTGCCGCGCACCGGCTTCAGCGGCCTGCTCGACAACCTCATCAAACTCACCCACGACAGCGGTACCCGCGACCGCTACCGCGTCCGCTTCTCGCGCGAAGGCGACAAAACCGGCGTCAGCATCGTTTACAGCCAGGCCGAAGAAAAAGCCGTGCGCGACCTCAACAGCAAAGACCCGCAAGGCTTCCGCTGGAGCCAGACCGACAACGACAACCCTGAACTCCAGCTCGAAATGACGCGGCGCATCGCGCTCTTTGTCTCCGCCGAACTGCGCCGCCAGCACGAAGTCAGCCAGCAACACGCGGGCGAAGGCGACCTCACCGGCGGCGCGGTCAACGGCGTACGCGCCCAACTCACCACGGCGGGCGGCCACCCGGCGCTCACCATCCAGGGCAACTACGGCCAGGCATGGCGCGTACTCGGCATCGGCCTTGACAAGGCGAGCTTCTCCCTCGAAAAACAGGACTACAAAAGCGGCACCTACCAGGTGCAATACCTGCCGCAGAGCGCCGAAAAAGTCCAAAAAACCGGCTTCTGGTCGCGCCTGTGGGGCAACAAAAAACCCCAAAACGCGGACAACGCACCGCGCTACCTCATCCGCCTCTCCGACCAGGGCAGCCACAGCATCGCCGTCGTGCAAACCCCGGACGGCAAGGCCGCGAGCGACAAAGAAGCCCGCGCCCTGCTCGAAACCGTACAGAGTGCGCTGTAACACGCCGCATCGCACATACCCACAGGGTGCGCTCCGGCGCACCTTCTTTATATAGCAATCCTCACAAAGCCCTATACGGCGTTGCGCCGCTTCGCCGTACAACCGCGTACTGTCTTCAGCGGCGCGCCTTGTATAGAACTTTGTGAGTATTGCTATATTTCTCTACCCAAGGAAACCCGCATGAACCTCAACACCCCCGCCGAACGCATCGCCGCCCTGCGCGCCGCGATGAAAGCCGCCCACCTCGATGCCTGGATTGCGCCGTCCGCCGACCCGCACCTCTCCGAATACATTCCCGAACACTGGCAGACCCGCCGCTGGCTCTCCGGCTTCGACGGCTCCGTCCCCACCCTCATCATCACCGCCGACCGCGCCGAACTGTGGGCGGACAGCCGCTACTGGGAGCAGGCGACGCAACAACTCGCGGGCAGCGGCGTCGTCCTGCAAAAACTCGGCTTCGGCAAAACCCACATCGACAGCCTCGCCGAACACCTCGCGCCAAACAGCCGCGTTGGCGTCGCCGCCGATATGCTCTCGCTTGCCGCCAAGCGCCAACTGGAAGCCGCCTTCGCCGCGAAAAACATCAGCCTGGACACCGCACACGACCTGATTGACGCCCTCTGGCAAGACCGCCCGCCGCTGCCACAAGCGCCCGTTTACCCGCACGACCCGGCGTACATCAGCGAGCCAACCGCCGCCAAACTCGCCCGCGTCCGCGCCGCCATGCACGAACACGGCGCGACGCACCACCTCATCTCCAGCCTGGATGACATCGCCTGGCTGACCAACCTGCGCGGCAGCGACGTCCCCTACAACCCGGTGTACCTCGCCTTCCTCCTCATCGACGAGCGCAGCGCCACCCTCTACCTCGACGAGCAGAAACTCGCCCCCGCTGCGACCGCCGTCCTCGCTGCCGCCGACATCACCACCGCCCCCTACAGCGCGATTGGCGCGGCGCTCACCCGCCTCGATGGCCGCCTGCTGCTCGACCCGGCCAAAACCGCGATTAGTACCCTCGCCGACCTGCCCGCCACCGTCGCCCTCATCGAAGACACCAACCCGTCCTTCCTCTACAAATCCTGCAAAAACGAACGCGAACTGGCGCACACCCGCGAGGCGATGATTGCCGACGGCGCCGCCCTCTGCGGCTTCTTCGCCGAACTCGAAGCCAAACTGGCAGCAGGCGAAGCGCTGACCGAACTCGACATCGACCCACTGCTGGAAAAACACCGCAGCCAGCAACCGCAGCACATCAGCGCCAGCTTCGGCACCATCGCCGGCTACAACGCCAACGCCGCGCTGCCGCACTACAGCCCCAGCGAAAAGAACCACAGCCGCATCACCGGCGACGGCCTGCTCCTCATCGACTCCGGCGGCCAATACCAAAACGGCACCACCGACATCACCCGCGTCATCCCCGTCGGCACGCCCAGCGCCGCACAAAAACGCGACTACACCCTCGTCCTCAAGGCGCACATCGCCCTCGCGCAAATCACCTTCCCGGACGGCATCGCCGCTCCCTTGCTCGATGCCATCTGCCGCGCACCGATGTGGCAGGCACACTGTGACTACGGCCACGGCACCGGGCACGGCGTCGGCTACTTCCTGAACGTGCACGAAGGGCCGCAAGTGCTGTCGTACCGCGCCCCCATTCACGCCCACAGCGCGATGAAAGAAGGGATGATTACCTCGAACGAACCCGGCCTGTACCGCCCCGGCCAATGGGGCATCCGCATCGAAAACCTGATGGCAAACCGCCGCGTCGAAAGCCCGCAAGAAAGCGACTTCGGCGACTACCTCTACTTTGAGACCCTCACCCTCTGCCCGATTGACACCCGCCTGATAGAGCGCGCGCTGCTCACCGACGCGGAAGCACAGTGGCTGAACGACTACCACGCCACCGTGCGCGACAAACTCGCACCACGCACCACGGGCGCGGCGCGAGAATGGCTGGAAGCCAACACCCGCCCCATCTGAACCGCAAAAAAGCCCGCTCCGGCGGGCTTTTTCTTGCACGGTGCTTTTCTTTTACCTGTAGGGTGGGGCTTGCCCCACCGTTCCAAAGCGTCCCGTTAATGGTGGGTCAAGCGCCACCCTACCCATTTACATACACCATAGCGAGAAGGTGTATGTAAATGCCTCTGCACCATTTCTTGACAACCAAAGCCCGCAGCCGCGCCATTTCCCCTGTTCACCAAAG
>NZ_CALJAH010000417.1 GCF_938028185.1 uncultured Cardiobacterium sp.
GAAGACAGTACGCGGTTGTACGGCGAGACAACGCAACACAGTATGAGGCTTTCGGTGGATGGCTATAAATCGCCTCTGGTGGGCGTGCGGGTAACGCTTTGTTGTGCGGACGGCAATCCGGCGGCAGTGACGGGCAGTGTCCCCCGGCTATTGTCGTGCCATCCATTTGTGCAGCAGGGTTTTGAAGCCGTGCAGGTCTTTTTGTTCGATGATTTCGATGCCGGCGCCTTTGGCGCGGTCGCGGGTTTCGCGCGGCAGTTCGCGGTAGGCGATGAAGGCGGTTTGGGTGCGCAGGCCACCGAGTTTTTTCAGTGTCTCAAGTTTGTAGAGCGCGTTTTGCGTTTTTTCGTCCGCCTTGAGGTTGGCGGTTTTGCATTCGAGTACGAAGAGGATGTTGTGGCTGAGGATGGCGATGTCCAGTTCGTTCGGCTGGTGCGGGTTGCCCGTGTTTTCGATTTGGACGTTGAGCGCGATGTCCTGGATGTCCGGCAGGCTGGCGGCAAGGTGGAAGGTGTATTCTTCAAGCCAGCCGCCGTTGGCGTAGCGCAAGCTGTCTTCGTCAGTGAAGGTGATTTTGTCGCCATCGGTTTTGAGCAGGTCGTGGCGGGCGAGGAGGTCGATCAGGTCATCGAGTGCGCCCCAGGTTTCGTTTTGGGTAAAGGTGAGGGTTTTGCGGTTCTGGGCGCGTCCTTTGCTGATGATGCCGTTCAGGGCGGTAATGGCATCGGTGTAATATTGGTGGCGCTGGACGAGCGCTTCGCCGATGGCCTGCCGTTCGCGCGGCACGCTGTGTTGTAGCTGGTTGTTGGCGGCGATTTGGTAGCCGTGCAGGCGCAGGTAGTCTTCGATTTTGATTTTGGGCGGTTGCAGGGTGAGGCGTTCGTTGTTGTCGAGCAGCAGCACTTCGTTGCTGGTGGCGGTGAAGTAGAAGGCGGGGTACCCCGCGTCGTGGAAGGTGCGGTAGGCGGCGATGGCCATCAGTTTGGTGCCGCCGGTGAGGTTCAGGGCGATGTTTTCTTTGGCTTCGTCCAGCGCGATGAGTTCGCCCAGCACTTTGTCTTCCATTTCCTGCATATCGTATTCGCTGGCGATGGTGATTTGTCGTGTTTTGACGCCGCAGCGGGTTTTCAGTGTGTGGGCGAGGGCGTCGGCTTTTGCGCGCATCCGCTCGGTGACGAGCAGGATGACTTCTTGCGGGCGGAACTGGTTGTCCAGCACGGGGACGTAGTTGGGGATGGGCTGGTCGGAGACGATGCAGACGTGGATGTTGTATTTGTGCATGGTGTTTTCCTGTCAGGTTTTGTAGATGTGGTAACGCTGGAGGGTGCAGCCCATCGCGCGCATTTCCGCCGCGCTGTATTCGCTGCCGCGTCGTTCGGCTTCTTGCGGCAATTGCAAGGCGTACCACTGCGCGCCTTTGGCGCAGACGGCGGCGGCGAGGTGCGGCGGCAGGGTGCCGATGACGGTGTCGCCGGGGGCGATTTCGTCCGGGTCAAGGTGGTCGCGGTAGTGGTCGATGTGCCACTGCGGTTGTTCTTTTATCCAGGCGATGGCGCCGGGATGGCGGCTGATGAACCAGTTGCTCATGGGTGTTCGGTGAGGGTGTAGCGGCCAAGGCCGAAGGTGGTGTTTTTGCCCAGATGCAGCCATTGGCCGATTTGCAGGACGCGGGCGTGCTCCGGGGCAAGTCCCGCCAGTTCCCAGTCGCCGATGACGCCGCCCAGGTGCATATGGCGCTGTTGGCGGTTGGAGTAGCGTTGCCAGTCGTACCAGCGCAGGTTTTTGTGGCTTGCCACTTGTGCCGCCTGGTTTTTGAGGGCGAGGTAGTCGGCCTGTGGGGTGATGCCGAGATGGATTTGTGCGGTGAGCGAGAGGCGGCGTTGCAGTTGGGTCAGCAACGTCTGCGCGCCAATGCGCTCCACGCCCAGCGCCACGCCGTTGTGTTGCAGGCGCAGCGGGGTGAGGAGGCGCAGCGTCAGGCGGTCGGGGACGGTGTCAGGCAGGGTGATGTGGTTGTCGTGTTCGGCAATGCGTTCGCCGTCGTAGATCTCTTGCCAGCCGTCTTCGCGTTCGATGGCGATGGCGGCGAGTTCGCCCTGGCCACGGGCGATGCCTTCGGCGGTGCGGAAGGCCTGTTGCCAGGCGTAGCTGATGAGCGGCAGGTAGTGGCGGGCGCGGCCGATGAGGACGAGGCTGAACTGGTACTGGCTGCCGGGCGGGTAGTCGCGGCGGTCGTCGAGGCGGGCGGGTTCGATGCTGTACGGCGGCGGGATGGTCGCCGGGTTGGCGAGGCCGATGTCCGGGCGCGGCGCGGGTTCAAAGATGTGGGTGTAGGGGGTGTGTTGCAGCAGTTCGGGCTCGGGACGGTGGCCGCGCGGCACGCTGGCGCGGCGCAGGGCGTGGCCAAAGGCACCGCGCAGTGCCGAGCCGATGTAGGCGGGCGATTGCAGGGTGCGGGTGATGGTGAAGGTGTAGCGGTAGCGGGCGATGGGCAGGGTCGCGGGGAGGTTGAGGAGCATGGTTCCGGGATGAGGGTTGGCGGGTTGCGGGCAGTATTTTGGCATCGTTTCGCAGTTTTTGTTGTCGGCCATGAATGGCCGACAAAAAGTCGGGCATAGATGCCCGACCACACAAAACACTATCTTCGATGCCATCTCTTGTTTCTTCGCATCCCTACATCAAATGACCGCGTATATCTGCATTTGGGATATGCGGAACACCCATAATACAGCCCATATCTGCCATTTCTGATTTCCAGAAAACTGCCACATTTGGGACAACTTGTCTTACTTTCCTTTGCCTTGTTTTTATCCAAATCAACAGGTTGATAATAAGTGTTGGGGTTGGGGCTTTCTGACAAAAAGTTTCCAAAAGCACGGCATCCCGTTTGATAGCATTACCCAGCATATCCAGAACGCCGTTAATATCCAGTACCTCAATAGGCTTGCCTTTTATCCAGTCATTGGCCTCATTGGTTATCGAACTGGTTGTTGCCAGCAGGCCACTTACTTTGAGTGCAGGATGCCTGTTTTGAAAATCACAGATATTGCCATACAGCATTTGCATGGCTGGCCTGCCCACATTGTTTTCTGTATATCTTTTGCACTGCAACAAGACAAGCGCATCTCCTTTCCTGATAAATCCGTCTATCCCGCCATCCCCGGATGCTGGTGTATGCTTAACGGAAAAACCATGCAGCTCATATATTCTCAATACGAGTCTTTCAAACTCAACAGGCTCCATATTACGCAAAAAACAAGCGTTCATCCTTGTTTGATTTACGTCCGCTCGAATCTTGGCTCTCTCTTGCGCTTTCCGTCTTTCCTCTTCCAGTTTTTTTCGGTTGATTTCGGCTTGTTGCTTCTCATGTTCTGCAATACAGGAAGGACACAAATTTCTATTATATGCCGCACCTTTTATTCCATGCCTGCAAGGTGCCATTTCTCTCTGTTGGTGAATTTCTTTCTCTTGTATTTTCCTGTTACAGTCATATAAAATAGCTCCTATTACTATATAGGAAAAATATCCACCAATAATCCAGGTGGCCAATTCCAGGAAACTCATTTTTAGCACTCCAATACTTTCCGCCAAATTATTATGGCAATAAACGTGCCAAATCGTTTATAATTCCCTGCATTGCAGGGAGAACGGGTGAAAATCACAATACCGCGCTGCCTGCCTGCCTGCCAGAGTATGTTTACACCATCTTGAATGTAGTTGTTACGCGGTCTTCCCGCTTTACAAACGGGCAGCTGAATGGCAAACACGCGCTACCCAACCCCTACGAGCCTATTTTTCATGGAGAACCCCATGCACGACGAAGACAACCACAAACCCGGCAAAGGACTGCGCCCACAGCAAAGCAGTCTCCCCGCCACGCTCAACACCAGCAAAAAACTGGTGCAACACCTGAAAATCGCCCTTGCTCAAACTGGCCGCGAATTGGCAGAAGATGACGGCTGGGTCGAGCGCCTTATTCATTCGCGGGCTGGAAGCAGGGATAAATGAATACACCAAAATTAAAGCAGTCATTAAAACGGCAAATGGAGAGGAGGAATTGGATTATCTGTCGCGGGATAAGGAAACATGGTTGGCTTTAACTTTTTTACGATTTTCAGGAGATGTGGATATAGAGGAAAATTCAGATTTAGAAAAATTACCTGCCGAAATTGGCAAGCTGCAGAATCTGAAAGAACTTGACCTTAGTTGGAATCAACTCACCACCCTGCCCGCAGCAATCATCCAGCTGCATAAGCTGCAAACACTTGACCTTTGTGGTAATCAACTCACCATCCTGCACTCAGCAATCACTCAGCTGCATAAGCTGCAAACACTTGACCTTAGTTTTAATCAACTCACTACCCTGCCCGCAGCAATTACTCAGCTGCATAAGCTACAAACACTTGACCTTGCTGGCAATCAATTTACTACCTTACCCGCAGAAATAGGTCTATTACAAAATCTGCAAGAACTTGGCCTTGAACATAATCAACTAACCACCCTACCTGTTGAAATAGGGCAGCTGCATAATCTGCAATATCTTTACCTTTGTGATAATCAATTTACCACCCTACCTGCTGAAATAGGTCAGCTGCATAATCTGCAAAAACTTGACCTTCGCGAAAATCAATTCACCACCCTGCCCGCAGCAATCGGTCAGCTGCAGAATCTGCAAAAACTTGACCTTCGCGAAAATCAACTCACCACCCTGCCCGCAGCAATCTGGCAGCTGCAGAATCTGCAACAACTTGGTCTTGGCTATAACCAACTCACCACCCTGCCCGCAGAAATAGGACAGCTGCATAATTTGCAACAGCTTAACCTTCGCAATAATCAACTCACTGCCCTACCCACAGAAATTGGTCAGCTGCAGAATCTGCAAGAACTTGACCTTGCCAGCAATCAATTTACTACCCTGCCCGCAGAAATCGGTCTGCTACATAATTTGGAATACCTGGATTTAACAGACAACCCCCTACGCAGCCTGCCTGCTTCCCTCAAAAGCCTCTACCGCGAGCGCAATGGTGCATTAGAAAATGGTGCATTAGAAATATGGCTGGACGATGAATCCCTGCTTGAAGACGACGACAATGACGACGACTTTTTCTTTTCTGATGACGATGATGACTACTTTTTCTTCTAACCCGGAATCCTGTTCATGCAAATATTAATAAAACGGGTGGTGTCCTAAAATGTATGCTGATAAACGGCGGGCAAACAAAAAGCAACGGA
>NZ_CALJAH010000418.1 GCF_938028185.1 uncultured Cardiobacterium sp.
AGCCGAGGCGCACTTATGCAACGTGAAAAACCGCATCGGGGGCAGTAGTGTGCGGTGGGCGAACCGCGCACTACCTGCCCATCCAAAACCGCAATTCAAACGGTGGGGCAAGCCCCACCCTACGGTTTTCGGTTTATTTGGGCTTGTGCGTCGGGTCGATGCCGAGGCTGCGCAGTTTGCGGTAGAGGTTGGTGCGGTCCATCCCTACTTTGTTCGCGAGTTTGGCGATGTTGCCGTCGCAGTCGCGGAAGTATTCGAGCAGGTATTGGCGCTCAAAGACTTCGCGCGCGTCTCTGAGAGTCATGTCTTTCGGGATGATTTGTGACCAGAGGTTGTCCGGGTTGTTGTGTTCGCCCGGCAGTAGTGCCGCTTTGGCTTCGTCCGCGCTGATTTCGGGTTCGTCGCTGTTGATGAGCAGGCGCTGCACGAGGTTTTTGAGTTCGCGGATGTTGCCTGCGTTCCAGTTGTGCTGGCGCAGCAGGTTTTGTGCGGCGAGGCTGAAGTGGCGGTAGGGCAGTTGTTCGTTGTCGGCGTATTGTTGGCTGTAGTAGTCAAGGAGTTCGGGGACGTCTTCGCTGTGTTGTTCGAGCGGGGCGATGTCGATGGTGGCGATGGTGATGTGGTCGTAGAGGCCGGGTGTGAGGCGTTCTTTGAGGATGTTCAGGCGGGTCGCTGCGATGATGCGTGCGTCGCTGGTTTGCGCGCCGCTCGTGTCGCCGGGGTAGTATTCGTGGTGCTCCAGCAGGTGTTGCAGGGTGGTCTGGATGTCTTCGCGCAGGTTGCCGATTTCGTCGAGGTACAGCGTGCCGTTGCCCGCCTGGGCGATGAGGCCGGGGCGTTTGTTGTTGCCGAGCAGGATGGCGGGGATGTCGTTGCTGTCGATGGCGGCGAGGTTGGTGTTGATGAAGGGGGCGTCGCGGCGGCTGCTTTTTTGGTGGATGTGGCGCGCCAGGTGTTGTTTGCCGGTGCCCGCGTTACCGTGGATGAGCAGCGGGATGTTCTGGTCGGCGAGGTGCTCCGCCTGGCGGCGCAACTCTTGGGTTTGGCTGCTTTTGCCGATGAGTTCGGCGGGCGGGTTGATTTTGGCTTTGAGGGCGGCGTTTTGGGTTTGCAGGTTGTGGGTTTGTAGCGCGCGCTGCACGGTGAGGAGGAGTTTGGCGCTCGATAGCGGTTTTTCGAGGAAGTCGTAGGCGCCGAGTTTGGTGGCCTCCACCGCGGTTTCGATGGTGCCGTGGCCGCTCATGATGACCACCGGGCATTGCAGCGCGCCGCTGTTTTGCCATTCGCGCAGCAGGCTGATGCCGTCGGTGTCGGGCATCCAGATGTCGAGCAGGATGAGTTGGGGTTTGTGTTGCAGGTTTTGTTGCCGCGCTTCTTCGGCGTTGGCGGCGGTGTGGGTGGTGTAGCCTTCGTCGCCGAGGATGTCGGTCAGGGTGTCGAGGATGCCGGTTTCGTCGTCGATGATGAGGATTTCGGTGCGGGCGTTCGGGTTGTCGTTCATGGGGTTTGGCTCGTGGTGATGGGCAGGGTGATGGTGATTTTGGCGCCACCGAGGTCGCGGCTGTGGCCGGCGCTGATGGTGCCGTCGTGTTCGTGCACGATTTTTTTGACGATGGCAAGGCCGAGGCCGGTGCCTTTGGGTTTATTGGTGACGTAGGGCTCAAACGGGTCTTTGTTGAGGTCGGCAAAGCCGGGGCCGTTGTCTTCGATGTCGAGGGTGAGGTTGTCTTGTTGTTGGCGGGTGCGCCAGCGGATTTGTGGCTGTGCGCTGCCTTGGGTGGCCTCTATCGCGTTTTTCATGAGGTTGATGAGGATTTGCCGCAGGTGGACCGGGTCGGCGCTGATGTCGCCCAGCGGCTCTTGCAGGTCAAGTTCGAGGTGTTGTTCGCGGTAGAGTTCGGCGATTTGCCGCAGGAGCGGGTTGAGCTGGAGGTTTTGTCGCCGGGTTTCGAGGGGTTTGGCGATTTGGCTGAAGTCGGCGACGATTTGTTGCATGGCTTCGACTTGGTCGATGATGGTGCCGGTCGCTTTGGCAAGGATTTGTTGGTCTTTTTCGTCGGCGAGTTTGTCGGCGAGGCGGTTTTGCAGGCGTTCGCTTTGCAGGCGGATGGGGGTGAGCGGGTTTTTGATTTCGTGGGCGAGGCGTTTGGCGACTTCTTCCCAGGCGGCGTTGCGCTGCGCGTGCAGGAATTCGGTGATGTCGTCGATGACGATGACGTGGCCGTTGCGCCCGCGTTTGTTGGTGTCGGGCAGGCGGCTGCCGTGGCACATGAGGATTTTGCGCGCGCCGTGGCGGTTCAGGGTGATTTCTTGTTGCCAGTTTTCTTGGTTGGCGGTGATGTAGGGCAGGAGCGCCTGCATCAGTTCTTGGTAGCTGTTTTCGCTGGGTTTGTCGGCTTCGGGCAGGCTGGTTTTGTGCAGGCGCGCCAGCGGCAGGTCGAGGATTTTGCCCGCGTTCTGGTTCCAGCTTTGGAGGCGGCCGCCGCCATCGAGGGTGAGGACGCCGCCGGTGATGTTGTCCATGATGGTTTCCAGCCGCGCTTTTTGTTCGACGAGGAGGCGCTGTACGCGGTCGTTGGTCTCGCGCGCTTCTTCGAGGTTTTGGCTCATGTGGTTGAATTGGCGACCAAGGATGCCGAGTTCGTTGTGCGGCAGTTCGGTGATGCGCGCGTGGTAGTTGCCTTCGGCGATGTTGGAGGCGGCGCGGCTCAGGGTGCGCAGCGGGTGGCTCAGGCGTTCGCTGAAGTGGGCGGCGAGCCAGATGATGATGAGCGCGGTGAGGAGGATGGTGGTGGAGAAGACGAGGATGATGTTGGCGCGGATGCGCGGTTGCAGCGCGTTGTAGTTTTGGTGCTGGCGGTATTGTTCGCGCACGTTTTCGGCCTGGCTGTTGAATGCCTCCGGCATGGTGTAGATGGCTTGCAGGTAGAAGGTGTTTTCGGGTTTGTGGATGATGGTGAGGACGGTGATGGTGTATTCGCCGTTGTTTTCGCCGTATTCGAAGTGCTCTTGTTCGTCGGTGGCGTTGAGCATGGCGGCGGTGCTCGGCGCTTCGATGATGAGTTTGCCGGTATCGACGCTGCTGTAGGCGACGATGGTGCCTTGCAGGTCAAAGACGGCCAGCTCCAGTGCGCCGGTCTGGCGGCGTAATGGCTCGATGTTGGCGATGAGTTTGGCCTGGTTCATGTCGCCCATTGCCTGGCGCAGGATGCGGGTTTGTTCGAGCGCCTGTCCGGTGCGGATGGCGATGGCGGTGCGGGTCAGTTGCAGCGCGTTGTCGAGGGCGTTGTTGATGCGGGTGTTGAAGACTTTGCCGAGGTCGTAGGTGAGGTATTGCCAGCTGAAGGCGGCGATGATGGCGGCGGGGATGATGGCGGTGGTGAAGATGCGCCAGCCGTAGTAGAAGCCGAGGCTGCTTTTTTTTTTGCGGCGGTGGTTGCGGGCGCTGCGGATGATTTGCCACAGGGTGATGAGGCTCAAGATGCCGAGGCCGGCGATGGTGAGGTTGATGAGGACGAGGTGGCTTTTTTCGAGCGGCAGGCCGCTCATTGCCGCCTGGCCAAAGCGGTGGATGCTGATCAGGGTAAGCAGCGCGAAGATGCTGCAGATGAGGATGATGCCGGTGCGGCGGGCGTTGAGGTGGCGGGTGGTGGTGGTCATGTGTGTGTGCGGTCTGGTTTACATACAGGTGGAGCGCTCAGGTGTATGTATAGTGGAATAAATTTGAAATAAACCTGTTTGACGTAATTTGTGTAGTGAACTGAAGAATAGAAATCCGCCGATATGCCCCCTCCCTCCATGGGGGAGGGCAGGAGTGGGGGCAGCAAACGTGAAAAATCGCCATTTGGGCTCTTGGGCAATATCGCTCACCCCCTCCCCAACCCTCCCCCGCTGCGGGCTTCGCCCTGCAGGG
>NZ_CALJAH010000419.1 GCF_938028185.1 uncultured Cardiobacterium sp.
AGCTCCTGGTTGAAATGGACGGCTTTGAAGGCAACGAAGGCGTCATCGTCATCGCTGCCACCAACCGCCCGGACGTCCTCGACCCCGCGCTGCTGCGCCCCGGTCGTTTCGACCGCCAAGTCGTCGTCGGCCTGCCCGACCTCAAAGGTCGCGAGCAAATCCTCAAAGTGCATATGCGCAAAAAACCGTTCGACGACGCGGTCAAGCCGTTTGACATCGCGCGCGGCACGCCCGGTTTCTCTGGTGCCGACCTTGCCAACCTCACCAACGAAGCGGCGCTCTTTGCCGCGCGGCGCAACCGACAAAAAATCACCATGCAAGACATGGAAGACGCCAAAGACAAAATCATGATGGGCGCCGAGCGCCGCTCGATGGTAATGAGCGACAAAGAAAAAGAAATGACCGCTTACCACGAAGCGGGGCACTGCATCGTCGGCCGCATCGTGCCGGAGCATGACCCGGTGTACAAAGTTACCATCATCCCGCGCGGTCGCGCCCTCGGTGTCACCATGTTCCTGCCCGAACAAGACCGCTACAGCTACTCCAAGCGCCGCCTCGAAAGCCAAATCGCCACCCTCTACGGCGGCCGCATCGCCGAAGCGCTCATCTACGGCGAAGACCAGGTCTCCACCGGCGCCTCGAACGACATCGAACGCGCCACCGCCATCGCGCGCAGCATGGTCACGCGCTGGGGGCTGTCGGAAAAACTGGGGCCGCTCGCCTACGGCGAAGAAGAAGGCGAAGTCTTCCTTGGCCGCTCGGTGACGCAGCACAAAAACGTCTCCGACGAGACCGCGCACAACATCGACACCGAAATCCGGGGCATCATCGACCGCAACTACGCGCGCGCCGAGAAAATCCTGAAAGACAACATGGACATCCTGCACAGCATGACCGCAGCGCTCATCAAATACGAAACCATCGACGAAGGCCAGATTGATGACCTGATGGCGCGCCGCCCGGTACGCGAGCCTGCCGACTGGGACGACCCGGCGGACGACAAACCGCAAAGCCACCACGATGATTTCTCGCTTGGTGGCAACGACAAACCGGCGGAGCAACACTGATGCGTTGCGGCCGCTTCACGCTCGACCTGAGCCACACCAACCTGATGGGCGTGCTGAACAGCACGCCCGATTCATTTTCCGACGGCGGCGCCTGGCTTGACCCCGCCCGCGCCCTTGCTCACGCGCGGCAGATGATTGCCGACGGCGCGGACATCATCGACATCGGTGCCGAATCGACCCGCCCCGGCGCGCGCGAAGTGCCAGCAGAGGAAGAAATCGCCCGCCTGACGCCCATCGTGCAAGCGCTGGTCGCCGACGGCGCGCGCCCCGTCTCGATTGACACCAAAAAAACGGCGGTGATGGCGGCGATGCTGGAGCTCGGCGTTGACCTCATCAACGACGTGCACGGTCTCGAAGACGACGGCGCCCTCGAACTGCTTGCGCGCTACCCCGACGTTGCCATCTGCCTGATGCATATGCGCGGTATGCCCGACACCATGCAGGACAACACCGACTACGCCGACGTCGTCACCGAAGTGGACAGCTACCTGCAAGCGCGCGCCGCCGCCTGTATCGAAGCGGGCATCGCCGCCGACCGCCTCATCCTCGACCCCGGCTTTGGCTTCGGCAAAACCCCGGCGCAAAACATGGCGCTGGTGCGCGAATGCCGCCGCTTCAAACATGACCGCTACCCGGTACTGCTCGGCGTCTCGCGCAAATCCACCATCGGCCACTACCTGCACGACGCGCCCGTCGGCGAACGCCTGCACGGCAGCGTAACGCTCGCTGCCCTGGCCGCCTGGCAGGGTGCGGACATCGTGCGCGTGCATGACGTCGCCGCGACCCGCGACGCGCTGCGCATCACCGCCGCCCTGCGCGGCTAAGCGCCATCCCGGAGGACGCTCATGGACTTCGCCGCCCTGCTTATGCTCCTCGGTCTTGCCGCACCGCCCGACCAACTCCCGCTGCTACCCCCGCCAGCATTGACGACGACGTCGCATCCGCAAAACCCCGCGCTGCGACCGCTGCGCCAACAGGCGGAAGCGGGCAACGCCGACGCCCAGTTCAACCTCGGCATCGCCTGGATCAACGGCAGTGCTGGCACCGTCAATTACGACCAGGCACGCTACTGGTGGGAAAAAGCGGCGGCGCAGGGACAGCGCATCGCCCAATACAACCTCGGCGTGCTCTACGACGAAGGCCGTGGCGTCAGCCAGGACTACCACCTTGCCGCGCAGTGGTACCGCAAAGCCGCCCAACAGGGCTTCATCTCCGCCCAATACAACCTCGGCAACCTCTACCGCGACGGCAAGGGCGTGCCGCAAAACGCCTACATCGCGCGCGACTGGCAGGAAAAAGCCGCCGCCCAGGGCGACCGCGACGCGATGTACGCCCTCGGCAGCCTCTACCGGCACGGCGCGCTTGGCATCAGCGGCGACGGCCAGCACGCCCTCGCCTTCTACTGGCTGGAACAGGCGGCGATGCGCGGCCATCCGCAGGCGCAGGCCGAACTCGCCGGTCTCTACGCGCGTGGCGAAGGCGTCGTCCGCGACCCGGCAATCGCAGCAAAATGGCAACGGGCGGCAGCCACCGCCCAAACCGGCACAGAAAACACCGACAACAGCGACCTGACCGCCATCGAACAAACCGAACAGGCCGCGATGCACGGCGATACGCAGGCGCAGGTCGCACTCGCCAACCATTACGCCCACGGCGACGGCATCGCCCGCGACGAGGAAGCTGCGCTGAAATGGTGGCAGGTTGCCGCCGCCCAGGGCAGCACCGATGCGATGCAGGCGCTCGCCCGCCATTACCGCGACGCCGCCGACCGCTCCCAGGCAGAACACTGGTACCTCGCCGCCGCCGAAAAAGGCGACAGCAGCGCCTACCGCGAACTGGGCCAAATCTACGCCGACGCCCGCCCGCCGGATTACACCACGGCGCGCAAATACTGGCACGCGGGCAAAAAAGGCGACCCTGTCGCGCAGTACCTCATCGGCAAATCCCACAGCGACTGGCGCGAACCGGGAAACCCCAACGCCGCCCACAACGCCTTCTCCGGGTTCCTGCAACATTGCCACGAAGACGAAAACCCGCCTGCCGACTACTGCGCCGATGCCGCCTACCTGACCGCCCTCATCGAACAACACAAACTGCCGGGTTACCAACCCCCGCAGCCGAACGAAGTACGCCAACATTGGCAAGAAGCCGCTTACTGGGGACATCCCGTCGCCCGCGCCTGGCTCGAAACCGCCCCCGCACCGCCGGGGGCGACATCCCCCGCACGCATCGCCGCCACCGCGGCGGCCGCCCAATACCAGCTCTCCTGGCACTACGCCACGGGCGACGGCATCGCCCAAAACCGCGACAGCGCCAACCACTGGCTGCGGCAGACGGCACAAAACGGTCATGCCGCCGCCCAATACTGGCTGGGCAACCATTACTACGACGACACGGCAGACAACGCACAAGACGAAACCACCGCCCGCTACTGGCTGGAACAAGCCGCAACGCGGGGCGATCGCGACCTGCAAAAACAAACCGGCATGACCTACCTTGAGCATGACGACTACCACAACGCCTGCCGTTGGCTCCGGCAGCTCGCCGACCACGGCGACCGCACCGTGCTGCCAGTACTGGAAATGATGAACGACCTGCAACGCGGCAGGGTCACGCCGCTGCCACCGCCCGGAACGGTCGGCAACCATCCGCCCGCGCCTGCCGCTGCCCTCGCCGAAAACACGGCCACGCCCTGGCCGCCCCGGCACAACATCAAATTCTGGCAAGGCGAAAACCCGCTTGCGTCCCATGCCAAAACCTTCAAAGAACGCCAAAAACGGGCACTCGCAGGCGACTGGCTGGCGCAGATTGCCCTCGGCGACGCCTGGTACAAAGGCGAAACCGGCAAAAAAGACGCCCGTCTGGCGCACTACTGGTGGCGAAAATCCCAAACCGCATATGGCCAGGACAGCTACACCCTGTACAACCTCGGCGTCCTCTACGACAGCGGCGAAGGCGTCGCCCGCAACCCGCAACGCGCCGCGCAGTACTACACCGCCGCCGCCCGCCTGAACGACAACGACGCCCGCTACAACCTCGCCCACCTCTATCATTATGGTGACGGCGTCCCGCGCAGCGACATCATCGCGCACTACTGGCTCACCAAAGCCGCCGCACACGAACGCGACGCCATGACCGCCCTCGGAATGCTTTACCAAAAAAGCGACACAGACGACGGCACACAAATGCGCGCCTCCTACTGGCTGGAACAAGCGGCGATGCGTGGCGACGCCCAAGCGCAATACGAGCTTTTCTGGCGTTCCCGCTATGGCTATGGCATTGAGAAAAATCAGGAAACGGCAAACCGCTGGCTACAACAGGCGGCAGAAAATGGCAATGTTGAAGCCCAATACCGGTTGGGCGTGTGTTACTACAACGGATGTTTTGCCGAATTCCGCCAGGACAAACGCATCGGGCGGGAATGGTTGGAAAAAGCGGCAGCACAAGGCGACAGCGATATGCGGTTCCTGATCGGCATGGAATACTTTTTCGGGAGCGACTACGACGATGCCCGCCGCTGGCTACAGCCTGTCGTTACCAGTGAAAGCGACTACGCCAGCATGGCCGTCAGCCTGCTGGAT
>NZ_CALJAH010000420.1 GCF_938028185.1 uncultured Cardiobacterium sp.
TTGGCGACGGCTTTTTCTTTGGTTTCTTTGGGCGGCGTTTTTTCCGTGGTTGCCGCTTTTTCTTTGGCAGGGGTTTTGTCTGCCACGGCAGGTTTCGTCGCCGTTTTGTTGTCTTTGACGACGGGTTTGTTTTTGGCGACCGCTTTCGCTGCCGCCTTGACCGGCGCTATTTCTGCCGCAGGGGCTTCCGCCGTTTCGTTTCTGATCATGGTCACGTTGGGCTGGCCGCTGCGGGCGGTGTTTTTTTCGGCGGTGACGGGTTTGACCCCCGGTTTCCAGCGCACCGAGAAGCCGTCGTGGTAGCGCAGGTCAATCGCGTCAATGTAGCGCTGGTAGGGTTCGATGACTTTGGCATTGACGACCGCCAGTTTTTTCAGGCGCTCGTTCAACTGGTCGCGGCCGAGGATGACGTCCAGCCCGTTGTCGAGCCGGGCGTGCCAGATGAGGCGCTGATCCAGCAGCAGTTCTTTGATTTCAAGGTGTTGTGATGCCAACCACGGTGCGATGAGCTGGTAGTACTGCAAGACTTGTTTTTCGTAGCCGTCCGGCCCGTGCAGGGTAAACAGTTGGCGCAGTTTGTCGTTGTCCGGGATGGAGAAGGGTTCGCCCGCCGCATCAAGGTAGGCGCTCCCGCCCCAGCGCACGACCGGCACCCGCTCTTCCAGTTCGACTTCGACCGCATCCGGCCAGCGTTTATAGACGCTCGCCTTGGCGATCCAGTCCAGCTGCTGCATTTCGTCGGCGAGCAGGGCGACGTCCATGTGCATCAGGTCGCGCTGGTGGTGGTTGCGGATGATTTCGCTGACTTCGCCCATGTCGCCGTAGCGGAGCGGCTCGCGGATGATGACCCGTTTCAGTGGAAAGAGGTTTTGTTGCAGCACGCGCTGGTAGATGTTGTAAGCGGTGACGGCGATGGCGATCAGCAGCCCGGCGATCAGCACGCACTCGAACGCGAGGCGCACCATCTGCCAGGTGGTGCGGCGTTCGCGTGGCACGCTGACCGAGGAACGGTGCAGCCAGGGGTTGTTCGGCGGGCTGGCCATGCGCTTCTCAACGGGTTTGCGCGAGGATTTCCAGCACGAGTGCGGCGAAATCCATGCCGTCGGTGCGTGCCGCCAGCGGCACCAGCGAGTGCGAGGTCATCCCCGGCACCATGTTGATTTCCAAGAGCCACGGGCGGTTGTCGCCATCAAGGATGAAATCGACCCGCGCCCAGCCTTTGGCGCCGATGACGTCAAAGGCGCGGCGGGTAAGCTCGCGGATTTTGCCGTCCAGCGCCGCGTCAATCGGCGGCGGGCAGAGGTAGCGCGTGTCTTCGGCGAGGTATTTGGCGTCGTAATCGTAAAAGAGGTGCGCCGCGCTCGCGGTCACTTCGATGCCGGGCAGCACCCGCCCGCCGACCACCGGATAGGTCAGTTCGCGTCCGGCCACCCACGGCTCTGCCATCACTTTTTCGCGGATACCGCCCGCTTTTTGGTAGGCGGCGACCAGTTCCGCCTGGTTCGTCACGCGGCTGACGCCGACGCTGGAACCTTCCAGCGCCGGTTTGATGGCGAATTGTCGCGCGCCGAGGGTCAGCACCAGTTCGTCGTAGGTGGTGGCGACGTCAATCACCACGTCTGGCTGTATCGGCAGGCCGGATGCCTGCCAGACGCGCTTGGTCAGCACTTTGTCCATCGCCAGCGCACAGGCAAGCACGCCGGAGCCGGTGTAGGGGATGCCCTGCCAGTCGAGAATCGCCTGTACCTGGCCGTCTTCGCCGCCTCTGCCGTGCAGGACGATGAAGGCGCGGGCGTAACCTTGCGCTTTCAGGTTAAAGAGCGCCTGATGGTCGCGCGTGTCGAGCAGGTGCGCGTCCACGCCGCTCGTGACCAATGCTTCGTGTACCGCCGCGCCGCTCGCCAGCGATACTTCGCGTTCGGATGAGGTGCCGCCGTAGAGCACGGCGACTTTGCCATATTCGTTATTCATGGATGCCATGCTCCGTTGCCATGTCTTTGGCGACGCGGCCAATGTCGCCCGCGCCGAAGTAAATCACCACGTCGCCATCGGCGAGGAGGTTGTCGTAGAGCTGCTGGTTAATCGCCGCCTTGTCGGCAATCAGCACCGGTTCCACCTTGCCGTGCGCACGGATGGCACGCGCCAACGCCCGTGAATCTGCCCCGGCAATCGGCGCTTCGCCCGCGCTGTAAACGTCCGTCAGCACCAGCGCCTCACAGTTGGACAGCACTTCGGCGAAATCGTCGAGGCAGTCACGGGTACGGGTGTAGCGGTGCGGCTGGAAGACGGCGAAGATGCGCCGCCCGGCGAAGCCTTCCGCCGCCGCCTGCAATACCGCGCGGATTTCGTTGGGGTGATGGCCGTAGTCTTCAAACACTTCGGCGCGGCCATGTTCGTGCTCAATGATGCCGTGATGGGTGAAGCGGCGACCGACGCCCTTGAACTGCGCCAGTCCGGCGGTGATTTCGGCGCGGGTCAGCCCCAGCTCGCTGGTGATAATGAAGGCGGCGAGTGCGTTCAGCACGTTGTGCTTGCCCGGCATACTGAGCGCCAGCGGCAAGGTCTCGCCGCTTTGTTTGTCCACCACGTCAAAGTGCATTTCCAGCCCGACCTGGCGCACGTTCACCGCGCGCACGTCCGCCGCCTCACTGAAGCCGTAGGTGCGCACCGGGCGGCCAACGTCGCCGAGAATGGACTGCACGCCTTCGTCATCAATGCATAGCACCGCCAGCCCGTAGAACGGCAGGTTGTGGAGGAAGCGGACAAAGCCCTGCTTGAGGTTGTTAAAGCTGCCGCCGTAGTTTTCGAGGTGGTCGGCGTCAATGTTGGTGACGACCGACATCATCGGCTGCAAATGGAGGAAGGAGGCGTCGGATTCGTCCGCTTCTGCCACCAGATATTGCCCGTCGCCGAGGCGGGCGTTGCTGCCTGCGGCGGTGAGCACGCCGCCGATGACGAAGGTCGGGTCGAGTCCGGCATCGGCGAGAATCGAGGCAATCAGGCTGGTGGTGGTGGTCTTGCCGTGCGTTCCGGCGACGGCGATGCCGAAGCGGAAGCGCATCAGCTCCGCCAGCATCTCCGCGCGGCGGATGACCGGAATGCCCAGCTCGCGCGCGCGCAACACTTCCGGGTTGGCCGGGTCAATCGCCGACGAGGTGACAACGACGGAAGCGTCTTTCACATTCTCCGCCGCATGACCGAAAAACAGCTTCGCCCCCTTGGCGGCAAGGCGGTCGGTATTGGCGGACGGCTTCAAATCCGAACCGCTCACCGTATAGCCCAGCGTGATTAGCACTTCGGCAATCGCGCTCATGCCGACGCCGCCGATACCGACGAAAAAGACATTGCGCACCCGCCGCATCTGACGGCGTTCGATGCGGCCAAAATGAAGGTCTGCACTCATAGTAAGGTCTCAATTTCCTGGATAATTTTGGCGAGCGCCTGCGCGTGTGAGAGGCTGCGGGCGCGATCCGCCTGTTTGAGCAAGAGGCCGCGCTCATGCTGCGCGGCGATGATTTCGGCGAGGCGCTGTGGCGTCAAATCCGCCTGCTGCACCACCGTCGCCGCGCCCGCATCAACCAGCGCCTGCGCGTTTGCCGTCTGATGGTCATCGACGGCATAGGGGAAGGGCACAAACAGGGCGGCGAGGCCAACGGTGGCGACTTCGGCGACGGTCAGCGCGCCGGAGCGGGCAATCACCCAGTCGGCGTGCGCATAGGCCGCCGCCATGTCTTCAATAAAGGGAACGACTTCGGCGCTAACACCCGTCTGCGCATATGCAGCGCGGGTCTCGTCCAGCCAGCGCTCGCCGACCTGATGCACCACCTGCGGCCGCGCGTCTGCGGGCAACAGCGCCAGCGCCTGCGGCACGAGTTCGTTCAGCGCCTTCGCCCCTTGCGAACCGCCGAGGACGAGCAGGCGGATGGCATCCAGCCGCCCGAGAAAGCGCTGCGCCGGGGCGGGAACGGCGGCGATGTCGGCGCGTACCGGATTGCCGGTGACAACGTACTCGCCCTCGCTTAATCCCATTTTGGCGGCGGCACGACTGTCCGCGAGCAATACCTTGCGCGCGCGTTTTGCCAGCTTGCGGTTGGTCAGACCTGCGACCGCATTCTGCTCGTGAATGACCAGCGGAATCCCGGTACGCGCCGCCATCAGCCCGCCCGGCCCGGCGGCAAAACCGCCCATGCCGATAACCACATCCGGCTTGACCGCGCGCAGCACTGCCCTCGCCTTCCATAGCGCGCGCGCCAGCATGAACGGCGCCTTGAGCCAGCCGGTGAGTCCCTTGCCGCGCAAGCCTTTGATGGCGATGTCATGGAAGGCGTAGCCCGCTTCCGGTACTTTTTTGCCTTCAAACCCGGCGGCGTTGCCGAGCCAATGCACCGTCGCCCCGGCCTCCGTTGCCGCGCGCGCCACCGCCAGCGCCGGATAGACGTGTCCGCCGGTACCGCCTGCCATCATCAAAACCGTTTTGCCTTGTAGTTTGCTCATGGTGCATTCCTTTATTTGATAATTCCTTCCCGTTTCGCCAGATAGCGGCTTTCTGCATCAATGCGGGCGAGGATGCCGAGCGAGATGCAGACAATGACCACCGAGCTGCCGCCGTAGCTGACCAGCGGCAAGGTCAGCCCTTTGGTCGGCAGGGTGCCGGTGGTGACACCAATGTTCACCAGCGCCTGGATGGCGATGATGAGGCCGATGCCATAGGCGACCAGGCTGGCGAAGCGGCGGCGGACGCGGTCGGCGAGGTAGCCGATGTGGAAGGCGCGCCACACCAGCAGCACAAACAGCGCCATCACCACCAGCGCGCCGAAGAGGCCAAATTCTTCGGCGATGATGGCAAAGATGAAGTCGGTATGCGCTTCCGGCAGGTAGTCGTGTTTCTGCACGCTTTGCCCCAGGCCGCTGCCAAAGAGGCCGCCGCTGCCGACGGCGATGAGCGAGTTCACCAGCTGGTAGCCTTCGTCAAACTGGTGCGACCACGGGTCAAGGAAGGTCAGCAGCCGCTTGACGCGGTACGGCGCGGCGACGAGCACGCCCGCCATCAGCGCCGCAACCACGGCGAAGAAGATGCCAAAGCGCCACAGGTTTACCCCCGCCATGAACATCATGCCGAGGACGGTGGCCACCATCACCATCGTCGTGCCGAAATCCGGCTGGAGCACCAGTACGACCGCGAAAAGGCCGGTGATAATCAACAGTTGCACCATCGGCCACCACTGCTGGTCCAGCTTGGCGGTGTTGCGAAAGAGGAAGGCGGCGGCGTAGAGGGTCATCGCCAGTTTGACCATTTCGCCCACTTGCAGGTTGATGAAGGGCAGGTTGAGCCAGCGGCGCGCGCCATTGACGGAAACACCGACTCCCGGAACGCAGATAATCAGCAGCAGGATGAAGGAGAACGCCAGCAACCAGCCGGAGATTTGGTAGAGCTGGTGCGTCGGCATATTGAAGATAACCCAGCCGCCAAACAGGCCGATGACGTAATAAGCCCCCTGACGGAAGGTGTAGTGATAGGGGTCGCTGTTATGCCCGACCGCCTCGCTCATCGAGGCGGAGGTGACCATCACCATGCCGATGGCAATCAGCGCCAGCCAGGCAAAGAGCAGCCAAATGTCGGGAAATTCCAGCCCCTGCCAGCGGTTGTCCGCCTGTTTCTGGCTGTGGTGAAAGGCGTCAATGTGCTGCGCCGCAATCAGTTTTTGTCGCGGCGCAGGCAGTTGTTGCCCCGTTTTCAGCGGCATAAGCCTGTCACCTCATAGGCGAAATCGTTGCCGCGCGCGTCGTAGCCGCTGTACTGGTCAAAGCTCGCGGTGGCAGGCGCGAGCAGCACGCTGTCGCCCGGCTGCGCCAGTTCGCGGGCGCGGGCGACGGCTTTCGCCATCGTGCCGCAATCTTCAAAGGCAATACCGGCGGCGGTGAAGGCGGCGACCATGTCGCGGTTATCGACGCCAATCAGCAGCACGCCGCGCAAGTTGGCCGTCTGCAATTCGCGCGCGAGCAGCGAGAAATCCTGGTTTTTGCCGACCCCGCCCGCTATCAGCACCACCGCGCCGTCAATCCCGGCCAAGGCGGCGGCGGCGGCGCCGATGTTGGTCGCCTTGGAATCGTCGTACCAGCGCACCCCGCCTTCTTCGGAAACAAGCTGCATCCGGTGCGGCAGTCCGGCGAAGGTTTCCAGCGCGGCCAGCACTTGTTGCGGCGCGACGCCATAGGCTTCGAGCATCAGCAGGGTGCAGAGGACGTTGGCGTGGTTGTGCGAGCCGCCGAGGCGGAGGCGGTTCACGTCCAGCACCGCGTGGCCGTGCAGCCAGATTTTGCCGTCGGCGACGCGGTTGGGCAGGGTGGCGGAGGTGCCGTAATAGATGATGTTCTGCCCGTCCTCGGCCATGGCGACGCAGGCTTCGTCGTCGCCGTTCAGGATGCAGATGCTGGACTGGCGCACGAGGTTCGCCTTGGCAGCGGCGTAGGCGGCGAAATCGTCGTAGCGGTCGAGGTGGTCGGGGGTGACGTTCAAGACGGCGGCGACGCGCGGATAAAGCGTCGGGCAGAGCTCAAGCTGGTAGCTGGAGAGTTCGATGACGTAGCAGTCGGCGTCTTCGCCGTCAAAGAGGGCGTCCAGCACCGGGCGGCCAATGTTGCCGCAGAGTTTCGCCCGGTATCCGGCGTGATTGAGCGCGGCGGCGAGCAGGGTGACAACGGTCGATTTGCCGTTGCTGCCGGTAACGGCCAGCACCGGCTTGTCATTGAGGCGGGCGAACAGCTCCACGTCGTTGATTTGCAGCGCGTAGCTGTTGGCAAAGGCGGCGCGGCGGCGATCGACGCCGGGGCTGACCACCAGCGTGCCCGCCCCGGCGAACGCCTGCGGGTCGTCAAAATTGCGCTTTTCGATGCGGCGCTCGTCGAGGCGTTCGTCCAGGCCGATGGCGTCGTAGCCCGCCTCGCGCAACAGATCAAGCGCGACATGGCCGGAAGCGCCCATGCCGATAACGTAAACGGGTTCGGCGAGCGCAAGCGCCCGCAATTTGCTGGTCAGCGTGTCCATAGTGTTCCCTCAGCGGAGTTTCAGGGTAGAGAGTCCGATCAGCACCAAAATCACGGTGATAATCCAGAAGCGGATGGTCACGCGCGATTCCGGCCAGCCGGAGAGTTCAAAGTGGTGGTGCAGCGGCGCCATGCGGAAGACCCGCTTGCCGCGCGTTTTGTAGGAGACGACCTGAATCATCACGGAAAGCGCTTCCGCGACAAAGATGCCGCTCATCAGCGCAAAAACCAGTTCCTGACGGATGGCGACGGCGACGGTGGCGAGCGCCGCGCCGAGCGAGAGCGCGCCGACATCGCCCATAAACACCAGCGCCGGGTGGGCGTTGTACCAGAGAAAACCCAGCCCCGCCCCGGCAATCGCCGCGCAGAACACCGCCATTTCGCCAACGCCGGGCAACACCGGCTGGTGCAGATAGCTGGCGTAATTGGGGCTGCCGGAAATATAGGCGAAGACCGAGAGGCCGCCCGCGACCAGCACTACCGGCATGATGGCAAGGCCGTCGAGGCCATCGGTGAGATTGACCGCGTTGCTCGCCCCGGTCAAAACGAAATAGACAAACGGCAGGAACAGCCAGCCCATCTGCCACGACAGGTTTTTGAAGAACGGCACATAAAGCGTCGTTTCCACCGGCGAAGCGGCGCTCACATAAAGCCAGATGCAGGTAAAGAGCGAGACGAGCGACAGCAGCGCGTATTTGTGCTTGGCGCGCAGCCCCTGCGGGTCTTTCAGAATCAGCTTGCGGTAGTCGTCAATCCAGCCGACCACACCGAAACCGAGCATGACGAACAGCGCAATCCAGGTGTATTTGACGCGCAAATCCGCCCAGAGCAGCATGGCGATGCAGACGCTCAAAATAATGAGCGCGCCGCCCATCGTCGGCGTCCCCGCCTTTTTCAGATGCGTCTGCGGGCCGTCATCGCGCACATATTGCCCCATTTGCAGGCGGCGCAGCAGCGCAATCATCCGCCCGCCAAAGCCGATGGAAAGCAAGAGCGCGGTCAGCGCGCCGAAAATGACGCGCGAGGTGAGATAGGTAAAGGCATTGAGCGGGGTGAAATAGCTGCTGAACCAGTCGGCGAGGAGGTAGAGCATGGGGCGGAATCCTTTGGGTTTGGCGTGGTGAGTTGGGGATAGTTTAGGACATTGCGTGGCAGGTTGCGCCTTTTACGGCGAATTTACAATTCAAGTGCAACAGCTACAAAAAAAGGCATCCATAAGCGATA
>NZ_CALJAH010000421.1 GCF_938028185.1 uncultured Cardiobacterium sp.
GAGGCGGGTGGCGCTGCGTTCGGAGATGGTCGCGCGTGCGGTTTCGGCGATGATGTCTTCCGGGACAACGGCGCTGCTCGCCACCGGGCAGGTGCAGGAGATGTCGCCGACGGTGCGGAAGCGTACCGACACGGTTTTGCTTTCTTCGCCGTCGTGTTTTGGCGTGAGCGGCGTGACCGGCACGAGCAGGCCGCGCCGTTCCACCACTTCGCGCGGGTGGGCGTAGTAAATCGGCGGCAGGGCGAGTTTTTCGCGGGCGATGTATTGCCAGATGTCCAGCTCTGTCCAGTTGGAGATGGGGAAGACGCGCATGTTTTCGCCCGCGTGCAGGCGGGTGTTGTACAGCGACCAAAGCTCGGGCCGCTGGTCTTTCGGGTTCCATTGGCCAAATTCGTCGCGGAAGGAGAAGATGCGTTCTTTCGCCCGCGCTTTTTCTTCGTCGCGCCGCGCGCCGCCAAGCAGCGCGTCAAAGCCGTTTTCTTCGATGGCTTCCAGCAGCGTTACCGCCTGCGCGGCGTTGCGTGAATCGGTCTCGCGCCGCAGCACCACCGTACCGCGCGCGATGGAGTCTTCAACGCTGCCGACGATGAGCCGCGCTTTCAGTTTTTTCACGGTTTCATCACGGAAGGCGATGACTTCCGGGTAGTTGTGGCCGGTGTCGATGTGCAGCAGCGGGAACGGCAGCGGGATGTCGCGCCCCGCCACCTGAAACGCCTTGCGCGCCAGCGCCAGCAGTACCACCGAATCTTTGCCGCCGGAGAAGAGCAGCGCCGGGTTGCGGCATTCGGCGGCCACTTCGCGGATGATGTACACCGACTCGGCTTCGAGCCAATCCAGATGCTCATTGTGTAACTTCTTCATATCTCACCTCATTTGTGCAGGCCGCATTCGCGGCTGTCTTTGTTTTCCCACCACCAGCGGCCGGAGCGGATGTCTTCGCCCGCCTTGACCGGAATCGTGCAGGGCTCGCAGCCGATGCTCGGATAGCCCTGGTGATAGAGTTCGTTGAACGGAATGGCGTTTTGCCGGATGAATGCCCAAACGTCATCTTCCGACCAGTCATAAATCGGGTTGAATTTGGCGATGCCGCGCGCTTCGTCCGCCTCCTGCAAGGCGAGTTCGCTGCGGGTGACGGATTGCGCGCGCCGCTGCCCGGTGAGCCAGGCGTCGGCGTCGGCCAGCGCACGGTTGAGCGGCGCCACCTTGCGGATAAAGCAGCAGCGCTTGCGCAATTCCACGCTTTGATAAAAGGCGTTCAGCCCGTGCGTCGTCACATATTCGGCGACTTCCGCCGCATCCGGCTGATAGAGGCGGAAATCCAGCGCCGGATAACGCGCGCGCACCACCTCGGCATAGGCGAGCGTCTCCGGGTTGAGCCGCCCCGTTTCCAGCATGAATACTTCCACCGGCGCGGCGAGCTGCGCCAGCACCTCGGTAATCACCATGTCTTCCACGGCGAGACTACTGGCGAACTTGACCCGCCGGAAACGCGCGCAAATATCCTGCAACCGCGCATGCAACTGCGCCGATTTCTCCGGCAGATGCGCGAACACCTCCGCCGCCGGCTGCGGGATTTGCCACAGCGCCGGGCGCTGCAATGCCATTGCCGTCATCGTTTGCCCCTGAGGATTGTCATCGTTGTTCTCCCTGAAAATCTGCGCGCTATCGTAAGCGCGGCGGGGGGCGCAAGGGAAAGTGCAAAATTTTTGGGGGTTATAAGGAAATGGCATAAGGCACAAAAAAGCCGGGCAAAGCCCGGCCTTTAGGAGAAGGGAAGGGACGCGTCGCCCCGCAGGTGAACCGCCCTGCCCTTCCAACGGATTGCAGTGTTATTTCAGTCCAGCTTGCTCAAGTCGCGCACCGCGCCACGATCGGCACTGGTGGCGAGCAGGCCGTAGGCTTTCAGCGCGGCGGAGACTTTGCGCGCGCGCGGTGCGGCGGGTTTCCAGCCTTTGGCGTCCTGTTCGGCGCGGCGGCGGGCCATTTCTTCGTCGCTGATGTCGAGGCGGATGCTGCGCGCCGGGATGTCGATGTGGATGGTGTCGCCGTCGCGCACCAGTCCTATCGCGCCGCCTGCCGCCGCTTCCGGCGAGACGTGGCCGATGGAGAGGCCGGAGGTACCGCCGGAGAAGCGGCCATCGGTGAGCAGCGCGCAGGCTTTGCCCAGTCCCATCGATTTCAGGTAGCTGGTCGGGTAGAGCATTTCTTGCATTCCGGGGCCGCCCCTGGGCCCTTCGTAGCGGATAATGACGATGTCGCCCGCTTTCACTTTGCGCTTCAAGATGCCTTCCACGGCGGCGTCCTGGCTTTCGTAAACGATGGCTTTGCCGCTGAATTTGAGGATGCTTTCGTCCACCCCGGCGGTTTTGACGACGCAGCCGTTTTCGGCGATGTTGCCGTAGAGGACGGCGAGGCCGCCTTCTTGTGAGTAGGCGTGGTCTATGGCGCGGATGCAGCCGTGGGCGCGGTCGTCATCGACGCTGTCAAAGCGGCAGTTTTGCGAGAAGGCGGTCTGGCTGCGCAGTCCCGCCGGGCCTGCCTTGTAGAATTCGAGGATTTCCGGCGCGGGCTGGTTTTTCAGGTCGTAGCGGTCAATCGCTTCTTGCAGGGTGCGGCTGTGTACAGTCGGCAGGTCGGTGCGGATAAGCCGCGCACGCGCCAGTTCGGCGAGAATGTTCATGATGCCGCCCGCGCGGTGCACGTCTTCGATGTGGTATTGCGGCGCGTTCGGCGCAACTTTGCACAGTTGCGGGATGCGGCGCGAGAGGGCGTCGATGTCTTTCATGGTGTAGTCCACGCCCGCTTCTTGCGCGGTGGCGAGCAGGTGGAGGATGGTGTTGGTGGAGCCGCCCATGGCGATGTCCAGCGTCATTGCGTTCTGGAAGGCGTCAAAGGTGGCGATGGCGCGCGGCAGGACGCTGCTGTCGCCCTGTTCGTAGTGGCGGCGGGTGATTTCAACGATGGTGCGCGCGGCGTTCAGAAAGAGTTGTTTGCGGTCGGCGTGGGTGGCGAGGGTGGTGCCGTTGCCGGGCAGCGACAGGCCGAGCGCTTCGGTGAGGCAGTTCATCGAGTTGGCGGTGTACATCCCGGAGCAGGAGCCGCAGGTCGGGCAGGCGTTTTTTTCGTAGTCATCAACGGTGGCGTCGTCCACGTCGGGGTCAACCGCGTAAACGATGGCATCCACCAGGTCGAGTTTGTGCTTGGCGAGTGCGGTTTTGCCTGCTTCCATCGGTCCGCCGGAGACGAAAACAGCAGGGATGTTGAGCCGCATCGCCGCCATCAGCATGCCGGGGGTGATTTTGTCGCAGTTGGAGATGCAAATCATCGCGTCGGCGCAGTGGGCATTGACCATGTATTCGACGCTGTCGGCGATGATGTCGCGGCTCGGCAGCGAGTAGAGCATACCGTCGTGTCCCATCGCAATGCCGTCATCCACCGCGATAGTGTTGAATTCTTTGGCAATCGCGCCCGCCGCTTCAATTTCGCGCGCGACCAGTTGTCCCATGTCTTTCAGGTGGACGTGGCCGGGGACAAACTGGGTGAAGCTGTTGACCACGGCGATGATGGGTTTGCCAAAATCGCTGTCCTTGACGCCGGTGGCGCGCCACAGGGCGCGTGCACCAGCCATGTTGCGCCCGGCGGTTGAGGTGCGGGAGCGGTAAGGGATTTTCTGCGTCATGATGAAGTTCCTTTTTTATGATAAAGACAAAAAAGCCGACCGCGCGGGCCGACTTGGTGCATTTGGAGGAATCAGAACGTGCCGGTGACGTTGCTTGCTGAAGGGTTATTGGTGATTTCAAACATGGTGACGATGCCTTTCACCCCAGAAACACGGCTGGCAATACTCGCTGCGGCGCTCGCTTCTTCCTGACTGACGATGCCGAGCAGGTAGGTGTAGCCGTGTTCGGTGACGACTTTGACCCGTGTCGGATCAAAACCGGGCAGTTTGATATCCAGCAGCGCGCTTTTTACTTTGGCCGTTTGCTTGGAGTCATAAGTACGTTCCATAAAGGTGCTGCGGCGGCCAATCACGAGCTGGTTTTCTACCCGCTTGACGCCCTGTACGGATTTCGCGGCGGCAGTGATTTGCTGACGGATATTTTCGTCATAGGCTTCGCCGGTAAGCAGAACCATGCCGTTGTAACAGGTCACGCTGACGTTGCTGTTGTCCGTGAGAATTTTGTTGTCGGCGATGGTCGCTTTGACTTTTACTTCCAGCGTGTTGTCATCCAGCACCGTGCCAGCCGAACGGCGATCGTGGACAACACCGGCGGTCGTTGCTGCCCCACCAATCAGTAATGGTCCGCAGCCCTGCAATAATGATGCGACAATCAATAGTGAAAGAATTTTTTTCATAATCAGGCAAGCACCCGTCAATTAACACGAAGGTGGCATTATAAACAAATTCTGTTGCAGCCAAGTGAACGCACCGCATAAAAAAGCGAGCCTTGCGGCTCGCTTTCAAGCGGTAGATACCGATTAGAAGTCGTGGCGAACACCAACAACGACTTTGTAGCTTTCTTCTTGGCCTTTTTGACGCGGATCGTAGTAAGCGCCTTCAACCCAAGTGTAGGTACGTTCGCTCAGGTTGTATTGGTAACCGAGAGCATATTCGAACCAGTCGTTCTTGCCCTTGTTGTCGTCGTAGCCGAAGCCAGCGCGGAAGGTGTTGTTACCGAGGTAGTATTCACCAGCAAGGTTGTAGTAGCTGTCAGCCTTGTCTTTTTTCTCGTAACCTACACCCACTTTGAAGGTGTCGTTTTTGTAGCCGACTGAACCGCCATAGTACTTGTCGGTTTTCTTGCCAGCGTCACGAGACTGGTAAGCACCACCGGCGAAGATACCGTTGGCATCATAGAAAGCGGCAGCTTCCCATGCGTCAATGCCCTTGGAATCAGAACCAGAGATGACTGTATTATCGCCATCCAGTACCATTGAAGCACCGAGCTTGAAGCCAGACATATCCGGTGAGACGTAGCTGATGACTTTGCTCAGACGGTTCGGGCCGTGGTGGAACGGGCCGTTGCTGTGATAAACGTCTTGGAAGTTGTCGTTGAAGCTGGTAGCCAGTTTGAACAGGGTATCTTGACGACCCAAGGTCAGGGTACCGAAGTCGCCACGCAGACCAAGGTAAGCGTAACGAGTGCCTTCTTTGCCGCTCAGACCATTGTCATAAGCATTGAATTCAAAGCGGTAGAATGCTTGCAGTCCGCTGTTCAGGTCTTCGGTACCACGGATGCCGAAACGGGCAACGCTACGGTCCAAATCCCAGTTATTTTTTTTGTCGCCATCAATTTTTTTGGCAACGACAACGGAGTGTGCCATTGACCCGTAGAGGGTAGTCGTGTTTTCTGCTTGTGCAACGCCAACCACACCGGCCAGAACGCTCAAAGCAATCAGTGATTTTTTCATGATAGTCTCCTAGCAATTAGCTAAATTCAATTTCGCGGATCGCCTAATCCGGGGGCAATAATACTGGCTTTTTGGTGGGCGTGCAACCGTTTTTGTTGCAAGAAACCAACAACGTTTTTTTTGTAGTTATTTTACAACTCACTATCTTGTTCTTTTCGTGCGGGTATCGCCGCAGGTTGCGGATTTCGTGCGTATTTTTTGCGGATACGGGATTTTTCCGGTGCGCTATCGCGCTGTTTCGCACCAGACGAAGGCGACGGCATAATCGCGTTCGTCGCTCAGGCTCAAGTGGATTTTTGTGATGCCGCGTGCGTGCTGCATGGTTTTTACCACATTTGTTGGGGCGAAGCCGGGGGCACCGAGTGCAGTTTTGTCGAGACAGATGGCGGGCATCACCAGCGGCGCGCGCAGTCCGGTGCCGAAGGCTTTGCCCAGTGCTTCTTTTGCCGCCCAGCGTAGCGCAAGGTAGCGCACCGGGTCTTTTTGTGCGGGCAGTTGCGCCCGTTCGTCCGGGTGCAGGATTTTTTCGGCGAGGCGCTTTCCGTGTTTGTGGTAGAGCGCGGCAATGCGGCGTTTGTCGATGATGTCGGTGCCAATCATTTTTGTGGTTTGGATGTGAAAAAGGCGGGATAAACCCGCCTGTAATTTCCCGCAAGGGCTGAATGCGGGCAGCTACGAGCTTCGCGCTAACCGCCCCTACTACTATATCGTCAGGCTTTATCCAACCCGAATGCTTCGTGCAGGGCACGCACGGCGAGTTCGAGGTATTTTTCGTCTATGCCCACGGAGATTTTGATTTCCGAGGTGCTGATGATGTGGATGTTGATGCCTTCTTTGGCAAGTGCCTGGAACATGGTGCTGGCGACCGCCGCGTGCGAGCGCATGCCGACGCCGACAATGGATACTTTGGCGATGTTTGAGCCGTGGATAACCACGCCGCTTTCCGGCGGGAAGTTTTTGCGCAGGATTTCGACGGTTGCGTCGTAGTCGCCGCGCGGCACGGTGAAGGTGAAGTCGTTTTTGCCGTCAACGCCGATGTTCTGGATGATCATGTCCACGTTGATATTGGCCGCGCCGACGGGGGCGAGGATTTGGTAAGCGATGCCCGGCTCGTCCGGGACGTCAACGACGTTGACTTGGGCTTCGTCGCGGCTGAACGCGATGCCGGTGATGATGGCTGATTCCACGGGGTTCTCCTCTTCCAAACTAATCAGGGTGCCTTCGCCTTCCTCGAAGCTGGAGAGGACGCGAAGCGGGACTTTGTATTTGCCGGCAAATTCGACCGAGCGGATTTGCAGTACTTTCGAGCCGAGGCTGGCCATTTCCAGCATTTCTTCGAAGGTGATGCGGTCGAGTTTGCGCGCTTTGGGTTCGACACGCGGGTCGGTGGTGTAAACGCCATCGACGTCGGTGTAAATCTGGCATTCGTCGGCGTGCAGCGCGGCGGCAAGGGCGACGGCGGTGGTGTCGGAACCGCCACGGCCAAGGGTGGTGATGTTGCCGTGTTCGTCCACGCCCTGGAAGCCAGCGACGATGACGATTTTGCCCGCATCGAGATCGCGGCGGATGTTTTCGCTGTCGATGCCTTTGATGCGCGCTTTCATGAAGGCGCTGTCGGTGAGGATTTTCACCTGGCCGCCGGTGTAGGACACCGCCGGCACGCCGCGTTTTTCGATGGCGATGGCGAGCAGGGCGATGCTCACTTGTTCGCCGGTAGACATCAGCACGTCCATTTCGCGCGGGCTGGGGCGTTTGTGGATATCGTGCGCCAGTGCGATGAGGCGGTTGGTTTCGCCGCTCATCGCCGAGACGGTGACGATGACGTCGTTCCCCGCTTTTTGTGCGGCGATGCATTTTTCGGCGACGTTTTCGATGCGCTCCACCGAGCCCATCGAGGTGCCGCCGTATTTTTGTACGATCAATGCCATGTAATGCTCCTCAGTTTTTTTCGGGCAGGACTTGCGCCAACGCGGCGAGCGCGGCGGAAAGGCCTGCGGGGTTTTTGCCGCCCGCCTGGGCGAAATCGGGGCGGCCGCCGCCTTTGCCGCCGATGTGTGCGGCGAGTTCGCGGATGATGTTGCCCGCGTGCAGGCCGCTCGCCGTTTTGTTAACGCTGACGATGAGGCGGGCGGTGTCGTCATCTACGCTGCCGATGACGACGACGTCCGCGCCGAGGCGGTCGCGCAGCTGGTCGGCGGTGTCGCGCAGGGTGGCGTTATCAATGCCGTCGCGTTGCAGCGCCAGTGTTTTCCAGCCGTTGATGACCTGGATTTCGGCGCCGCCGCCGTCGCCGCCCTGGGCGAGTTGACGCTTCAGCGTTTGTATTTCTTTTTCCAGCGTTTTGAGTTGTTGTTGCAGGGCGCTAATGCGTTCCGGCAGGTGTTCGCCGTCGGTTTTCAGCAGCGCCGCGCTTTCAGTGAGCAGGGCGTCGCTGTGTGTGAAGTGTTCCAGCGCGGCAAGGCCGCAGACGACTTCGATGCGGCGGACGCCAGCGGATACGGCGCCTTGCGAGACGACTTTGGCGAGGCCGATTTCGCCGAGGCGGCCAACGTGCGTGCCGCCGCAGAGTTCGATGGAGAAACCGTCGTCGCCCATGCTGACGACGCGCACCACGTCGCCGTATTTTTCGCCAAAGAGTGCCATTGCGCCTTTTTTCTGCGCAGCATCGCGGCTCATTTGTTCGATGACGACGGGTGCGTTGCCGAGGATTTGCGCGTTCATCATCGCTTCTACCTGCGCGATTTCTGCAGCGTCAAGCGCCTTGTCGTGCGAGAAGTCAAAGCGGGTGCGGCGCTCATCGACGAGCGAGCCTTTTTGCTGGACGTGCGTGCCGAGGGTGCTGCGCAGCGCTTTGTGC
>NZ_CALJAH010000422.1 GCF_938028185.1 uncultured Cardiobacterium sp.
CGGCTCCGCACGGCGGCGGCGCATTCTCCGGCAAAGACCCGTCCAAAGTGGACCGCAGTGCTGCCTATGCCGGACGCTACGTCGCCAAAAATATCGTTGCCGCCGGACTCGCCAAGCGCTGCGAAATCCAGGTGTCTTACGCTATCGGCGTCGCCGACCCGACCTCGGTCATGGTCAATACCTTCGGCACCGGCACCATTCCCGACGAAGAAATCGTCAAGCGCGTGCTGTCCGTCTTTGACCTCACCCCTTACGGCATCATCGAAATGCTCGACCTCATCCGTCCGATTTACCGCCAAACTGCCGCCTACGGCCACTTTGGCCGCGAATTGCCGGACTTCACCTGGGAAAAAACCGACCGCGCCGCCGCGCTGAAAGGCTGATTGTTCCAGAGTGCAAAAAAACCGCCGGAGGATAAAACCTTCGGCGGTTTTTTTGTTCAAGGAATATGGATCAACTGCCGCCGCGGCCGGCGGTGGTGCACATAATTTCTGCTTCGCAGACGAGGGTGCCTTCAACGCGCGCTTCGGCAGTGAACGACCAGATGCCACGGCGGGAGCGGATGATTTTGATGTCCAGATGGAGCTGGTCGCCGGGGACGACGGTGCGGCGGAAGCGTGCCTTGTCAATGCCGACGAAGAAGTAGATGCCGTCTTCTTCGGGTTCGTCCGGCAGTCCCAGTTCGCGCCGCCCGCTTTTGACGCCGAGGATGCCCGCTGCTTGCGCCATGGCTTCTATGACCAGCACGCCGGGCATGACGGCTTTACCGGGGAAGTGTCCCTGGAAGAAGGGTTCGTTGGCGGTAACGTTTTTGATGGCCTTGATGTGGCTGCCGATTTCGACTTCGGTAATGCGGTCAATCAGCAGGAAGGGGTAGCGGTGTGGCAGGTAGCGGCGGATTTCTTCGATGTCCATGGCAGTGGTGCTGGGGTTCATGGTTTGTCCTTGGCGAGCAGTTTGAGGGTGGCAAAGAATTTTTTCCATTGGCGCGCGGGCATGGCGGGGATGCCGGAGGAGTACACGCCGGGCGCGGTCACGCTTTTGCTGATGGAGCTGTGGCCGGTGAATTGGGCGCCGTCGCAGATGGTGATGTGGCCGGTGAAGACGCAGGCACCGCCGACGACGCAGTATTTGCCGAAGGTGACGGAGCCGGCGATGACGGCGGAGCCGGCGATGACGGTGTGGTCGCCGATGATGACGTTGTGGCCAATCTGGATGTGGTTGTCGAGTTTGACGCCGTTGCCAATCACGGTGTCGCGCACCGCGCCATGGTCGATGGTGGTGCAGGCGCCGATTTCGACGTCATCGCCGATACGGACGCCGCCCAGTTGGGCGACGGGCAGCCATTGGCCGTTTTCAAAGTTGTTGCCGAAGCCGCGTTCGCCGATGACGGCGTTGGCGAGGATGCGCGCGCGCGCGCCAGTGGTCGTGCCTTCGAGCAGGCGTGCGCCCGCGCCGATGTGGCTGTTGGCGCCGACGCGCACGCCGGGAGCAATGTAGGCGAGCGGTTCGATGCGGCAACCGTCGCCGATTTGTGCGCCTGCACCGATGACCGCACCGGCGCCGATGGTGGTGTTTGCGCCGATGGTAGCGGTCGGGTCGATGTGTGCCTGCGGCGAGAGGGTTGGCGGCGGCGGGGGCGGGGCGAAGCTCTCGGCGAGTTCGCGCCAGGCGCGTTTGACGTCGGCGACGATGATTTGCGCGGCGCGGGTGTCTGGTGCGGCTTCCGGGACGAGGACGGCGGAGAGGGCGGTAGTGGCGAGGTATTGGCGGTAATGATTTTCGGCGAGGAAGCCGATTTCGCCGGGTTGGCCGTCTTGCAGGGTGCCCGCGCCGTGGATGGGGATGGCGGGGTCGCCGATGAGGGTGCCGCCGAGGCGGGCGGCGATGTCGCCGGTGGTCTGGCTCATGGTTTTTCTGCCTTGCGCTGTAAGCGGGTGATGACTTGTTGACTGAGGTCGGCGCGTTCGCTGACGTAGAAGACGCCGATGTCGTTCAGGATGATGTCGTAGTTGGCTTCTTTGGCGAGGCTGATGATTTCGTCGCCGATCATTTTTTGCAGTTTCGCCATTTCTTCGTTGCGGCGGACGTTGATGTTGTCGCGGTAGTCGCTGTCGCGGCGGGCGACGTCGCGCCGTTTGTTGATGACTTGGCGTTCGTAGTCGTTGTAGTTGTCGCCGTGTTGCAGGGTTTCGAGCTGGCGCTCCATGCTGCGCAGTTCGCTTTGTGCTTGCAGCAGCGCGTCGCGTTCGACGCCAAATTCGCGTTCGAGCCGTTCGTTGATTTCTTCGCGCTGTGGCGCGGCGGCCATGATGCGGCGGAAATTGACGAAGCCAATGCGCAGGTCGGCCGGATCCACGACGGCGGTTTTGTCGGTGGCAGGCGGGTTCGCGGTTGCCGGGTTGACGGTGGTGTTGTCCAGGGTCGCGGTGGCGGGCGGTTCGGGGATGGTGAGGGCGGGGTCTGCCGCGTTGTTTTGTGCGTGCAGGGGGAGGGCGATGGCGAGGAGGAGGGCGAGAGGTTTACGGTTCATGGTGCGGGTTTCCGCGTGGTTTTAGCGGGGCTTGTTGCTGGTGGGGGCTTTG
>NZ_CALJAH010000423.1 GCF_938028185.1 uncultured Cardiobacterium sp.
CATCAGGGTTTGCGGGCGCAGGCACATTGGCAGCGGGTTGCCCTCGGTGTAGATGCTCACCCCGCGCTTGTGCTCAAGCAGCTCGGCGTCGATGTAGAAGGCGCGTGCCAGCTTGTTCGCCTCGGTCATCATGTTGCCGGGGGCGTTGTAGCGGACAAAGCCGTTGCGCATCCCGGTGAGGTAAGCGTGGGCGTGTCCGGCCTCTATCATCGGGGTTGCGCCGATGCTGTAGTCGTAGATTTCAAAGTTCATCCCCTTCCACGCGAACTTGCCCTCTGTGTTTTCCCGCGCCAGCACGTTGTCCTGATAGCGCAGCCACGCCTCTTTGGTGGACTTGTGCGAGACGAGTGCGTCGAAGAATTCCGGACTGCACAGCACGGTGCAGCCGCTGGCAACGTCGCCCTTCAGCGCTTTTTTCATCGCGCGCTTGGTTTGTTCGATGGTGAGGCCGAGGTCGGCGGTGGCGCTGGAAAATTGCAGGCTGGTCGTCGGCTCGGTAATGCCGAACTCGCTGAACAGGTCGTAGATGATGGTGCTACCGTCGGCGTCCACGATTTTGCCTTTGACCGCACCCAGCATCAGGTGCTCAATCGTCGCGTCGTGGCTGTCGCGGTGTTCGGCGATTTCGTCGGCGACCGCTTCGGCGTTCGAGAGCATCGCGTCCGTCGTGCCCGCCTTGCGCACGTCCTGTATCTGGTCGGCGCGGATGGTCGTTTGCATCGAGAGGTGCGGCACGCGAAAAGTACGGACGATGCTGTCCTTGCCGAAGGCTTTTTGCACGGGCGCGTCGGCACGGCTGCGGTCGGGGATGAGGCTGACTTTGCCGTCGATGAATTCCACCATCACGGCGGTGGTGGTCAGGTTCTTTTCGCGCCACATCGGATCAGCGAGCAGGCGGGACGGGACGTTGGGCTTTTGGGTGACGGCCTCGTCCAGTTCTTTCTGGGTGAGACCAAGCATGGCTAATGCAGTCATGGGTTACTCCTTAAATTTTTGGCATTAAAAAGCCCCTGAGCGGGGCTGAAGTGTTGGGGTTAGGCTTGTCGCAGCAGCGGGTTCGGTCTGGCTTCCGGCGTTTCGCCGCCTTCGTAGAGGACGGAAAGCACAGCGGTCTGCTTCATCGTGAGCTGGATTTGCTCGACCAGCGCGGCAAAGGTGTCGTCGTCGGCTTTGGCCAGTTTGGCGGCACGCTCGCCTTCCACGCCGAGGGCGGAGAGCTGCGCCAGTTTCGCAGCACGCGCCTGTTCGGCGAGTTGCTGTTTCAGGGTTTCGTTTTCGGCGGCGAGGTTCGCTTTCTCGGCGGACAGCGTCGCCACCTGTTGTTCAAGTTCCTTGTTCATTTCTGGCTCCTGGTTGGGTTTGGTAAGTGAGAGGGAGAGGATGCGGGCGCTGGTATCGGCATCGACGCCGGTCGGGGTAAATGACACCTCACGGATGACGCCATCAGCCAGCACCGTAACATCATCGACGGTAATCGCTTGTCCATTGACAACGTCGCCAGCGTTACGGGTCAGTGTGCGACTGCTCTCAATGTGGACGCTCATCTGCCACTCCAGTCCCTCATCAGCGGCGCTGGTGATTTCGCTGGCGTGGTCGTTGTTGAGCATCTCGCCCTCGACGATGAGCGCATTGCTCTCACGCATGAGGTGTCCGTAACCGACGACGCGGTCGCGGTCGTGGTTGTGCAACAGCGGGATTTGCCGCCCGTTGAATTGCAGGGTGTCGAGGTCAATGGCGATGTTGCCGCCGTAGTAGGACAGCACCCCGCCCGCGTAGGCCACGCCGCGCATCTTGCGCCGCTCATCAACCGAGAGGCGGGCAATGCTTAGGGTGATGCCGCTCATGCAAAGCCTCGTTGTGTGGCGATAGACGTGTTGAGCGCGATGCCCTGGGCATTGCAATGGGCGACTAATGGATGTAGCGGCTTGGTGTCGTCGAAGGCATCGGCGGCGACACCGACCAGCTTGTCGATGAGGACGGTGGCGTTGCGGATGACGCACGGCACTTGCGCGTCCTTGTCGGCATCGGCCAGGGCAAAGGCGACGACCGCACCCGGTACCGCGCCCGCCGGA
>NZ_CALJAH010000424.1 GCF_938028185.1 uncultured Cardiobacterium sp.
GGGTTTCAGTCGCGCCGCCGCTGAAATCCGGCGCTTTTTTGAAGGCACGCGGCGCTGGCCACGGGCTGAAGGCGTGCTCCCAGTCGGTGCGGTCCAGCGAGAGGAGATGAACGTCGGCGACGGCATCGGCTTCGTGCGGCTGGAGGCAGGTGAGGACGAGCGGCGCGGTGGCGGACAGCGCGGCGGGGGCGTAGTGGCGGAGGTTTTCGTCGGTGAGGATGCGGATGGGGTGCATGGGGTTTCATGTGTCGCGGGGTGGCGGTCAGTCCATGTCCACGTACAGGACGTGCTGGCCGCAATGCAGGCAGCGGAAAAGGTAGCCTGCCATCGAGCCGTGTGCTTCGATGTATGGCAGGTATTCGGGGTCGGGCTGATGGAAGCCATACCATTCGATGCGGTCAGTAAGACCTTGTTCTTCCAGTTCCCGCCAGCCGGTATAGCCGATGAAGGCGCAGTAATCACCGCAGTGATCCGGCCACGGTTCCTGTTGCCAGCCCGCATAGGACGGGGTGCGGTGGCAGAGTTCGTCCTGTTTTTCCCGCGCGATGTCCGGCGAGATGCTGCCGCTATCGACGAATGCACCGTGATATTTTTCGGCGGCGCGGCCGCTTTTGATGCAGCCGGGGCAAAGGGCATTGATGTTTGCCCGGCTGTAAAACGGGTTGGTGTAAAAGATGTGCGTGGGTTTGTCGCAGCAGTCGCAGGTGACGGCTTCTTCTTGTGTTTTGAAGATGTTGGCAGCGAGCGGGTCAGGGCAGTATTTGAACTGTGGCAGCGCGGCTTTCAGTTCGGCGGTGATGCGTAGCGGGCGTTTGGCGGCGAAGCGGTCGCCATAATCCCCGGCAAGGTTTTTGAGGCGGACGATATTTTGCCGGTCATGGCGGTTGTTGCGGTCAAAGGCGGTTTGCTGGTGTTGAAAGGCGGTCTGGTAGCGGCCAAGCGCTTCGTAAATGTAGGCAAGGGCGCGGTGTTTTTGCGGGCTGTCCGCCTCGGCGGTAAGGACGGGTTCAAGGTCAAACAGCCGCAGCAGGCGGGCGTTTTCGTCAAGCGCGCCCGCTTCGTGGATGAGGGTTTGATAGTCGTCGGGGTGCATGGGATGTCCTGGGGCAGGAAATTTACATACACCTGAGCGCTCAAGGTGTATGTAAATGGGGTATGGTTGTAAAAAAGCCCGCCGGAGCGGGCTTTTTGCGGTGGCGGGTCAAGCGCCCATCAGTTGTTTCAGGGTCGCGCCAATGTCTGCCGGGGAGCGGACGGTGGCAACGCCTGCCGCTTCCAGCGCGCGGAATTTGTCCGCTGCCGTGCCTTTGCCGCCAGCGATAATCGCGCCCGCGTGTCCCATCCGTTTGCCGGGCGGGGCGGTGACGCCCGCGATGTAGGCGACGACGGGTTTGTTGACGTGTGCCTTGATGTATTCGGCCGCTTCTTCTTCGGCGGAGCCGCCGATTTCGCCAACCATGACGATGCCTTTGGTTTGCGGGTCGGCCTGGAAGGCGGTGAGGACGTCAATGAAGCTGGTGCCGTTAATCGGGTCGCCGCCGATGCCGACGCAGGTGGACTGGCCGAGGCCGATGGCGGTGGTTTGGTGCACGGCTTCGTAGGTCAGTGTGCCGGAGCGGGAGACGATGCCGACCACGCCCGGCTGGTGGATGTGGCCGGGCATGATGCCCATTTTGCATTCGCCGGGGGTGATGACGCCGGGGCAGTTCGGCCCGATAAGGCGGACGCCCGTGCCGCTGATGGCGGTTTTGACTTTGAGCATATCCTGCACCGGGATGCCTTCGGTGATGCAGGCGATGACTTCGATGCCCGCATCGACTGCTTCGAGGATGGAGTCGGCGGCAAAGGCGGGCGGGACGAAGATCATCGAGGCGTTCGCGCCTGTCGCGGCGACGGCTTCGGCGCAGTTGTTGAAGACGGGGCGGTCGAGGTGGCTTTGTCCGCCTTTGCCGGGGGTGACGCCGCCAACGAGTTGGGTGCCGTAGGCGATGGCCTGTTCGCTGTGGAAGGTGCCTTGTGAGCCGGTAAAGCCCTGGCAGATGACTTTGGTGTTTTTGTTGATGTAGATGCTCATGGGGTGTTCCTTTATTGGGCGGCGGCTACGGCTTTTTTGGCGGCGTCGGTGAGGTCGTCGGCGGAGGTGATGCCGAGGCCGCTTTCGTCCAGCATTTTGCGGCCAAGTTCGACGTTGGTGCCTTGCAGGCGGGCAACAACTGGGACTTTGAGGTCGATTTCTTTGGCGGCGCTGATGATGCCTTCGGCGATGAGGTCGCATCTGACGATGCCGCCGAAGATGTTCACCAGGATGCTTTTGACTTCGGGCGAGGTGAGGATGAGTTTGAAGGCTTCTTTGACGCGCTCGGCGGTCGCGCCGCCGCCGACGTCAAGGAAGTTCGCCGGTTCGCCGCCGTGCAGTTTGACGATGTCCATCGTCGCCATTGCCAGCCCCGCGCCATTGACCATGCAGCCGATGTTGCCGTCGAGGGCGACGTAGTTGAGTTCGAGTTCTTGTGCCTTGTTTTCGCGCGCGTCTTCCTGGGTCGGGTCGCGCATTTCGGCGAGGTCTTTGTGGCGGTAGAGAGCGTTGTCATCGACGCCGATTTTCGCATCAAGCGCCAGCAGTTTGCCGTCGCCGGTGACGATGAGCGGGTTGATTTCGACCATTGACAGGTCTTTTTCCACGAAGAGGTTGTAGAGGCCTTGCAGCAGGTTGGCAAGCTGGCCGACCTGTTTTTTGTCCAGCCCCATCGCGAAGCCGAGGCGGCGGCCAATGTAGGGGAAGTAACCGGCAGAGGGGTTCACGCCCGCGCTGTGGATTTTTTCCGGGCTTTTTTCGGCGACTTCTTCGATGTCCATGCCGCCTTCGGCGCTGGCGATGAAGGAGACGCGGCGGCTGGCGCGGTCAACGACGGCGGAGACGTAGAGTTCTTTGACGATGTTGAGGCCTTCTTCGATGAGAACCATGTTGATCGGCAGGCCAATTTCGCCGGTTTGTTTGGTTTTCAGGGTGTTGCCAATCATTTGGCTGGCGTACTGGCGCACTTCGTCCAGGCTTTTGGCGACTTTGACGCCGCCCGCCTTGCCGCGCCCGCCCGCGTGGACTTGCGCCTTGACGACCCAGACGCTGCCGCCCAGTTCTTGTGCGGCGGCGACGGCTTCGTCGGCGCTGTGGGCGAGTATGCCGCGCGGGGTGTCCACGCCGTAGGCACGGAAGAGCGCTTTGGCCTGATATTCATGCAGGTTCATAGGGTTGTGTCCTCTTGGATGTTTGAAAGGTTTGCGGCGGCAATGGTAGCAAAGTTTGTTAAGCAGGGGCTATTATTGCTGGTGTTTTTTGTGGAGAGCTTGTGAATGGCGGCGTTTTTTCATGTGTTTTCGTGTGCGGTGCGCTGGGGCGATATGGATGCCTACGGTCATGTCAATCATGCGCTGTTTTGGCGTTATCTGGAGTCGGCGCGGATTGCCCTGTTTGAGGAGGCCTGCGGCGCGGCGGATTTGCCGATGCTGGTCGTGGCCGAGGCGCGCTGCCGTTATCTGGCGGAGTTGTGCTATCCGGCGACAGTTGAGGTGCATTCGGCGTTGCAGGATGTGCGCGGCAGCTCGCTGGTGGTGGACGCCGAGATACGCGAGGGGGAACGGCTGTGCGCGGTGGCGCAGGTGCAATTGGTCTGCTTTGACCCGGCGCGGCGCAGGCCGAAGCGGTTGCCGCCGGATTTTCTCGCGGAGATTGGCGCTTATGTGAGGGTTTGAAGCGGGCGCAGCGCGGTGAGCAGGGTTTGCAGGTCGGCAGGCAGCGGGCTGGCGAAGGTGGTTTCTTCGTCGTCAGCGGGATGGTGCAAGGTGAGCGCGGTCGCGTGCAGTGCCTGACGCGGGAAGTCGAGCAGGGTTTGCCGCACTTCGGGCGGGATGCCTTTGCCGGGCGGGGTGGCAAGGCCATAGAGCGGGTCGCCGACGAGCGGGTAGTGTTGCGCCGCCATGTGCACGCGGATTTGGTGGGTGCGCCCGGTTTCGAGGGAAACGCGCAGCAGGGTGGCAGCGTCGCCGAAGCGCTCTTCGATGCGGTAGTGGGTGATGGCGGGCTTGCCGTCGGGGCGGATTGCCATTTTCAGGCGGTCGCGCGGGTGGCGTCCCAGCGGCTGGTCAATGGTGTCGCCGGCGGTGACGTAGCGGTGGACGAGGGCGAGGTAGGTGCGCCCCATCGTGCGCTCTTGCAGTTGGCGGACGAGGTGGGCGTGCGCGCGCAGGTTGCGGGCGACGACGAGCAGGCCGCTGGTGTCCTTGTCGAGGCGGTGGACAATGCCGCCGCGCGGCAGTTGCGCCGTTTCCGGGAAATGGTGCAGCAGGGCGTTGAGCAGGGTGCCGTCCGGGTTGCCCGCAGCGGGATGGACGACCAGCCCGGCAGGCTTGTCAATGACGATGATGTCGGCGTCGGCGTGGATGACGGTCAGCGGGATGTCTTGCGATTGGGCGTCATTCTCCACTTCCACGGCAATCCGCGCACTGATGCGGTCGCCCGGATAGACCATGTCCCTGGCGCGGGCGGGGTTGCCGTTGAGCTGTACCAGTCCGCCCTTGATGCTTGTCTGCCAGCGGCTGCGCGAATATTCCGGGTAAACGCGGGCGAGATATTGGTCAAGTCGCCAGCCGCGCACGGCGTCGTCGGCGACACAAGAAAGCGTCTGGTGTTCTGCGGTCATCGTCTATAATGCGGATTTTTCAAACTATTGGAGCGAGCGAATGCAGCGTGTGCAAAAATGGGTTCTCGGCTTTGGCCTGATGGGCGGGTTACTCGCCTGTTCATCCATGGAACAGGACGAAACGGTCAACTGGAGCGCGGAAAAACTCTACCAAACCGCAAAAACCGAAATGAATGACGGCGCTTACGGTAGCGCCAGCAAATATTATACCAAACTGCTTGCCCGCTACCCCTTTGGCCGCATCGCCCAACAGGCAACGCTTGACCTCGCCTACGCCTACTACCGCGACGGCGAAACCGAAAAAGCGCAGGCGGAAATTGAGAATTTCATCCGCACCTACCCGCAGCATCCCTACATTGATTACGCCTACTATATGCGTGGCGTGTTCGCCTACGAAAAAGACGTCAGTATCTTCGACCGTCTGAATCCGATCAACATGGCGCAAACCGACCCGCAGCCGCTCAAGCAGGCGTTCAACTACTTTGACGAGCTGGTGCGCCGTTTCCCGCAAAGCGAATACGCCGAAGACGCGCGTTTCCGTATGCTCTTCATCAAAAACCTGCTGGGCCAGCACGAACTGGAAATCGCCGACTACTATATGCGTAAAGGCGCGTACATCGCGGCGGTCAACCGCGCCAAAGGCGTGCTGGAACAATATGAACAGACACCGAGCACACCCTACGCGCTGGCACTGATGACGCGCGCTTACCGCGAGTTGGGCGAGAAACAACTGTCGCAGGATACCTACCGTGTTTTGGAAATGAACTTCGCCGACAAACTGCGCGACGAAGAAATCCAGCACTACCTCCAGGGCGACATCAGCAAAAAACTCAGTCTATGGCAGCTTATCCAGGCCAAGCCGAAA
>NZ_CALJAH010000425.1 GCF_938028185.1 uncultured Cardiobacterium sp.
TTGGGGAGGGGGTGAGCGATATTATTGATGAGCCGAAATTCCAATTTTTCAATTGCTTGCTGCCCTCACTCCAACCCCTCTCTCGCTACGCGAGCAATGCTTGTCCCAGAGGGACTGGAACAGCTCGCGCAGCGACAAGTATTGCTTGCGAAGCAAGAGAGAGGCGCTCATCCGCCGAATTGCAAACAGCCCTCTAACCCAACCTGCACAGTCCGCACATAAAACAAAAGAGAATCGTAGGTATGGCCGCAGGCACGCACGCGTTTCCAACCTTCCCCGCGTGCGTGTCGGCTACGCCGCCACACCCTACGCCCAAAATCCGCCATAAGGTGCGCCTCGGCGACACCATCCGGGTGATGGCGACGATTTTGCGGCTACGCCGCCGCGCCATTCATGCCAAACACAGCGCTTTGATGGCAACACCACCGCCCCGCCCAGGGCGTTTTTCATACCGCCGCGCCGGTCATCGCGTCGCGCTCGCAACAAATCACTCAAAAAAGCCCTTAATTCGCCGAAAAACACCCCGCCCGTTTCTGTGTTACATTCGCGCAATCCTTCATTCACACAGGAGACCGGCAATGTCCAAAACCTTCTTCGGCCAACCGCGCCAACTCTCGACGCTTTTCCACATCGAACTGTGGGAGCGTTTCTCCTTTTACGGGATGAACAGCATCCTCGCCATGTACCTCTACCACAGCGTGACCAAAGGCGGGCTTGGCTTTAGCGAAGCGGTTGGCGGCAGCATTGCTACGGCTTATGGTGGCAGCGTCTATCTCTCTACCATCTTTGGCGGCTGGGTCGCCGACCGCATCCTCGGCGCGGAACGCACCCTGTTTTATTCCGGCGTGCTGGTCATGCTCGGCCACATTGCCCTTGCCCTCATCCCCGGCGTCAGCGGCATGATTGCAGGCCTCGTCTGCATCGCCCTCGGCAGCGGCGGCGTCAAGTCCTCCGCCAGCACCATGGTCGGCTCGCTCTACGAAAACGACGAATGGCGCGCGCGCCGCGATGCCGGATTCTCCATCTTCTACATCGCCATCAACATCGGCGGGATGCTCGGCCCGCTCCTCACCGGCATCCTGCAAGAAAACATCGGCTTCCACTACGGCTTCGGCCTCGCCGCCATCGGCATGGCGTTTGGTCTGTGGCGTTATAACCACGGGCGCAAGGAGCTGCCAAAACTCACCGCCCCCAACCCGCTGCCCGCCAACCAGCGCAGTGCCGCCGCCGTCGTCATCCTCGGCGTCGTGCTGGCACTCATCGCCGCCGTCCATTTCGACAAAATCAACACCGACAACTATCAAAGCATCCTGCTCATCACCATCATCGTCGCCACCCTCGGCTACTTCGCCCGGCTGCTGCTCGATCCGCGCGTCGATAGCGACCACCGCCGCTACATCATCGCCTACATCCCGCTTTTTGCCACGGTCAGCGTTTTCGCCGCCGAATACTCGCAGTTCTACAGCATCGTTACCATCTATTTCGATCAAATCATGGATCGCACCATCGGCAGCTTCACCATCCCCACCGGCTGGAAAGACTCGCTGCAAAGCCTGTGGGTTATCCTTTTCGCCGGCGTCACCGCGACGCTGTGGACGCGCCTCGGCGACAAACAGCCGAAAACCCCGCTCAAGTTTGCCCTCGCCATGTTCATCCTCGGCAGCGGCTACCTCTTCTTCGTGCCGTTCGTGCGCAGCGGCGTGGTGATGGGGCTGGTCACCTTCGCCTTCGCCATCCTCATCATCACCTTCGGCGAACTGCTGCTCTCGCCGATTTCCACCTCGTTTGCCACCAAAATCGCGCCGCCGCACTTCAGAACGCAGATGATCGCGCTGAACTTCCTCGCCTTCTCGCTCGGTTTTACCTTGGGTAGCATCATCTTCCGCGCCAACTACGGCGTACATTTTGCCGATCCGGTCGTCATTGACCCCGCAGCCGCGCTCGCCCACGCCGCGCAACAGCCCTGGCATGACTACCTGCAAATGGTGAACACCGCCGACTTCTTCGCCCTCATCGGCGGGCTGGGCATCGCCGCCGGGGTCGTCCTGATGCTGCTGGTGCCGCTACTGAACCGCCTGCTGAAAGGCATCGACTAATGGCGGGTATCGCCCTTCCCCCGCAGGACGCACCAGCGTCCGCCGCGGGGGAGGGTCGGGACTCCCCATGAAAAAGGCGAACGCTTTTTCATGAGAAAACGGGGAGGATGTATAGCCATCCCCGCTATCGCGGACATATCCGTTTTCCCAAAACGGTCGGCAACCAAACAACATCCCGCCACCGCCTGCAAAAACCAGAACAAATACCGTAAAATACGCGCGTACCGCATCCTGCGGCGCCCACAAAACGCCCATGAAAAACCCGAACAAAAACAAAGCCCGAAGGCTCAACTTTTCCCGCTGGCAAAAGTTGGAAACACCCCTCTCAACTTATTGAAGACAAGGAGAAAAAATACACCCCGCTATTAAAAACTTGTCCCTGCTGCAAAGGGATTGCGACGATGGTTGCAAGGTCAGCGAGATAGCCTAGATTCATTAAAAACTTGTCCCTGCTGCAAAGGGATTGCGACAGGATTGTTTTTTATTTCCGCTTGCATTTCATTAAAAACTTGTCCCTGCTGCAAAGGGATTGCGACACATGATTTCAAAGACGTTGTGAGTTATGAATATTAAAAACTTGTCCCTGCTGCAAAGGGATTGCGACGAAAAATTTACCAATGCACCATTCCTAAAGAATATTAAAAACTTGTCCCTGCTGCAAAGGGATTGCGACTGGTGATATTTGTGTTCATGGTTTTGTCCTGTATTAAAAA
>NZ_CALJAH010000426.1 GCF_938028185.1 uncultured Cardiobacterium sp.
CCCTGCGCAACCTCGACATCAGCGACACCCGCGCCAAACTGGCGCTCTACATCGAAACCGGCCTCATCGCCGACGGCAGCGACAGTGCCGTATCGCGTCTGGGCAGAGAATAAGCGGAATCAGGACCATGTTCGCGCTGGAGTCAGTGTTTTATCATCGAACGAACCACACATGAAACAAATCCCCAACACCGGCTCACAGCGCGTCATTGACCTGCTTCATCCGTATTTCAAGCGCGGCAACCAGCTGGATTGCGCAACGCCTTCGTTGTCGCTTTATGCCTTTGCCGCCATCCGGGAAGCGCTATTTGAACTGGAACGGGTTCAGCTCATCGTGCCGCCCGATAGCGAAGCGCTCAAACTTTCCGGTACGGATAGCGACCGTAGCGCCCGCAACCGACTGCAATCCCGCTGGCTTGCCAACCAATGTGCGCGATGGATTCAGGAAAAAGTAACATTACGACAGGCAACGGGCGAAATCCCACAGGGAGTGGCGGTCATCCGCGACAGCAGCGGCATACCGGAACAGGCTGTGTTGGGCTCATTTTCCCTCAGCACGGCGGGGCTTGGCCTGACGCCAGGCAACCCGCTGAACCTGATACAAGCCTCGGAAACCGCCAGCGAAGCCGCACAATTCGCCCAATGGTTTGACGTGCAATGGAGAAACCTGCCAGACCCCGAAAATAAAAACGAAGGCTGCAACAGCGTGCTTGCTGCCCTGCGTGCACTGGGCGAACACCGCGCCCCGCTAGCCATCTACGCACTGATACTGCAACGCCTCTTTCAAGACAATGACGATGGCATGGACGAAGAGCGCATCGTCAAATCCGCCACTGGCATACATAACACCGCCGTGTGGAAAAAACTCTTCAAGTTCCAGCGCGATGGCGTAGTAGGCGCTATCGACAAACTCAACCGCTTCGGCGGCTGCATCATTGCCGACAGCGTCGGCCTTGGCAAAACCTTCGAGGCGCTCGCCATCATCAAATACCACGAACTGCGCAACGACCGCGTACTGGTACTCGCCCCCAAACGCCTGCGCGACAACTGGACGCTTTACAAAGCAAACGACAAGCGCAATATCCTCGCTACCGACCGCTTCAACTACGACATCCTCAACCACACCGACCTCTCGCGTGATAGCGGTATGTCCGGCGATATTGACCTCTCGCACGTGAACTGGGGCAACTACGACCTGGTTGTCATTGACGAGTCACACAACTTTCGCAATAAGGCCACGCACAAAGACAAAGAGTCGCGCTACGACCGCCTGATGCGGCGCATTATTCGCGAAGGCGTCAAAACCCGCGTACTGATGCTCTCGGCCACGCCCGTCAATAATCGCCTGACCGACCTACGCAACCAAATCGCCTTTGCTACCGAAGGCGACGATACCGCCCTGGCAACGCATGGCATCGCCAGTATCGAAGCGACGACGCGCAAAGCGCAAAAACAATTCAACCGCTGGCTGGAACTGGATGATGCCGATAAAACCCCTGCCAGACTGGTAGAAATGCTTGGCTTTGACTACTTCACCCTGCTTGATCACCTCACCATCGCCCGCTCACGTCGCCACGTCGAAAAATACTACGGCACTGGCGAAACCGGACGTTTCCCCGACCGCCTGCCGCCTATCAACATCAAAGCAGACGTTGACTTGCAGGGCGAATTCCGCAGTATCCGCGACATCAACCAGGAAATCCGCCGCCTGAAGCTAGCCAGTTACGCACCGCTGCGCTACGTCCTGCCGCACAAACAGGCAGAATACGACGAAAAATACAGCACCAAAGTACGCGGTGGCGAAGGCTTCTTCTATCAGAAAGACCGGGAAGAAAGCCTGATACACCTCTTGCGCGTCAACGTACTGAAGCGCATGGAAAGCGCCGTCTCATCCTTCACCCTCACCCTGGAACGGCAACTTGAAGACGTAGAAGCCATGCTGAAGCGCATCGAAGCGCACAGTGACACCCTGGAAGCGCCCAGCATCGCCGACATCGATATCGACGATCCGACCTTTGAAACCCTGCTGGTCGGGCGCAAAATCAGAGTATTGCTTGCCGACGTTGACCGCATCCGTTGGCAACAGGATTTGCTCGAAGACCGCAACCGCCTCGACACCCTACTGAAAACCGCCCGGCAAGTGGGCGCCGCGCGCGACGCCAAACTGGCAAAACTGCGCGAAATGATCACCCGCAAAAATAGCGCGCCCACCAACCCCGGCAACCGCAAAATCATCATCTTCACCGCCTTCTCGGACACCGCAAACTACCTTTACGCCCAACTGGCAGCGTGGGCAAAAGACACCTTGGGCATCCATAGCGCCGTCATTACCGGCAGTAAAGGCATCCAGACGACCCTGCCGGGATTGCGCAAAAACATGAGCGACGTCCTCACCGCCTTTGCTCCGCGTGCCAAAGAACGGCCGCAAGAAATGGCAGACGAAGGCGAAATTGACCTGCTCATTGCCACCGACTGCATCTCCGAAGGCCAAAACCTGCAAGACTGCGACTGGCTCATCAACTACGACATCCACTGGAATCCGGTGCGTATCATCCAGCGCTTTGGCCGCATTGACCGCATCGGCTCGCCCAACCAGAGCATCCAGCTGGTGAACTTCTGGCCGAACATCGAACTGGAGGAATACATAAACCTCGAACAACGCGTCAGCGGGCGCATGGTATTACTGGACATCTCCGCAACCGGCGAAGAAAACCTGATCGAACAAACCTCCGGCAACACCATGAACGACCTCGAATACCGGCGTAAACAACTGCTCAAACTACAAGACACCGTCATCGACATCGAAGACCTCTCCAGCGGCGTATCCATCACCGACCTCACCCTCACCGACTTCCGCATCGACCTGGCGCAATACCAAAAAGCCCACCCTGGCGCACTGGATACCCAACCATTAGGCGCCTGCGCCATCACCACCAGCCTCGATGCCGATATCCCGCCCGGCATCATCTACTGCCTGCAAGCCTGCGGCACCACATCGCATGCCACCACAGATTACCCGCTAGCGCCGTATTACCTGGTACACGTCGGCGATGACGGCAGCGTCCTACTCCCCTACACCCAGGCAAAACACATCCTCGACCGCCTCAAGCGCCTTACCCTGGGACGCGAACTCCCGGACGCTGACGCCTGTGCCCGCTTCGACCAAGCGACCCAAAACGGTGAAAACATGCAGCACGCCCAAAAACTGCTCGCCGCCGCCATCGCCTCTATCAGCGGTAAACAAGAAGAGCGCGCCGTCGCCAGCCTGTTCAGCCCCGGCGGCACGCACGCCCTGCCGGGTGAAATAGCGGGCAGTGGCGAATTTGAAGTCATCGCCTTCCTCGTCATCCTCCCGGAAAGTGGGGCGATATGACGGCACATCCCGCTCAAACCCTGCTTGATGCCCTGCAACTACCGCAACAAGCGCGACTGGAACAGCGCATCCCCAAAAAACTGCTGCTGGAAAACAGCGCAGCGACCGCTGCCGACAAACGTCTGCTGAACGATGCCATCGAAGAAATCCGCTGGCTTGCCGCCCTCAAGCCGCACACCATCGGCATCCCCGCATACCACGATGCCATCCGCGAATACCTGGAAATCGCCGTGCTTGCCGTCACCTTGCGTAGCGACCTCACCCCGGCGCGGCAAACACGGCTTGCTGCCCTTATCCACCGCGCCATTCCCTACCCGCTGTTTCTACTACTGGCAGGACAAACACCCACCCTGTCGCTGGCGCACAAACGCCGCGCGCAAAACGAAGCAGACAAAACCGTACTCGATGGCGAACCGCTATCCATCACGCCCAGCAGCACCGACACCGCTATCAAAGACGCTTTCTATCAGTCGCTCGCTCTCGGCCAACAGCCCCAAACCAGCCTGTATGCCCTCTACCAAGGCTGGATAACCTGCCTGGAAGCCTTGCAGGTAGCGCACCGCAGCGGCAACTACCGCCTGGCAAACACCGCAGAACAAGCAGACGCGCGCCGCGCCGCGCTTGCCGCCTGTGCGCAGCTGGAAGAAGATATCCGCCGCCTGCGAGCCCAGGCCAACAAAGAAAAACAACTGGCGCGCCTTGTCGCCATCAACCAAGAACTCAAACAACTGCAAGCAGCGCTCGCTGCCGCCCAACAACAACTTTGACACAGGAAAACCCATGGAAAAAATCACCGCAAACAGCCCTGAAGCCCAATCTGCCGACCTCATCGCCGCCAATATCGCCCGCCTCAAAGCGCTCTTCCCGGAACTGGTCAGCGAAGACAAAAACGGGGCGGCGATTAACGTGGACGTCCTCAAGGCGCTGGTCGGTGATGCCACCGTAAGCGATGCCGACGAAAAATACGGCCTTAACTGGCACGGCAAACGCGCCGCACGCCAACTGGCACTCACCCCCAGCACCGGCACCCTGCGCCCCTGTCCGGAAGAAAGCGTGGATTGGAACAGCACACAAAACCTGATGATCGAAGGCGACAACCTCGAAGTGCTCAAACTGCTGGAAAAAAGCTATACCGGCGAAGTCAAACTGATTTACATCGACCCGCCCTACAACACCGGCAAAGATTTCGTCTATCCCGACAACTATCAGGACAATATCAAAAACTATCTGGAACTGACCGGGCAAATAGAAGGCGGACAAAAAATAAGCAGCAATACCGAAAGCAACGGACGCTTTCATACCGATTGGCTAAATATGATGTATCCAAGACTGAAACTTGCTCATCGTTTGCTAAAGAATGAAGGCGTTATTTTTATCAGCATTGCTGACCATGAAATTTCTAGTTTACGAGCTATTATGAATGAGATTTTTGGGGAAGAAAATTTTGAAG
>NZ_CALJAH010000427.1 GCF_938028185.1 uncultured Cardiobacterium sp.
AGGATGCGCAGGATTTGTTTGTTGCCTGCCTGTACGGCGGCGGCGAATTTCTGGATTTCGCGGCTGCGTACGCGCGGGTGGGTGATGACGAGGTTGATGTTGTTGCGGTTGAAGGCGTAGTTCACCGCGATGTTTTCCGGGCCGCCCGCAGTGAAGGCGATGTAGCTCAGGATGCCGTGGTGGCCGAGGGTGATGCCGGAGATGTGGTTGTCGGTGAGGGTGAGGTAGCCGGGGTCGTTGAAGAAGGGGATTTCTTGTTTTTGTTCGCGCGCGATGCTGCGCAGGCCGAGGAGGTGGCCGTAGGTGTCCTGCCCGTTCAGGCAGGCGTGTTTGCGCGCGCGGTGTTCTTTGCTGTATTGCTCGATGAGCGGCTGGATGGCGCTGGCGTCTTCGAGTTGGTAGATGGCGTGCGCGATGGAGGTCGCGGTGACGCTTTGCATGTAGGATTTGCGCCCGTTTTGGTAGTGGCGCATGTCGATGTTTTCGCGGCTGCTTTTGATGGTTTTGCGGGTTTTGTATTGGGCGTATTGCAGGGCGAGCTGCATGATGGCGTCGCGGTCGTTGTGTTTCAGGAGGGCTTGTTCCTGGTCGTTGAGGAAGAGGTCGTAGATGCTGGTGGTGTGGTTTTCGGCGTGGTGGCGGTAGTCAGCCAGCGCGTCCTTGATGAGTTTGTGGGTGCCGCTGTCTTCGTCTTTGGTTTCGTGTTTGTCGATTTGCCAGTCCAGCGGGCGCAGGTTGAGGTTTTCCGGCAGGGTGTTTTTGCGCCGGATTTGTTTGTCGCGCTGGTAGTTTTGGGCGAGCTGGAGGATGTCGGCCAAGCTCGCCGCGTCTATCCAGGTGCTTTCGCTGTGGAGGAAGTAGCGGTCGTCGTTGATGTTGCAGCGGTAGTTGAGCGGTTTGTATGCCCAGAAGGCACTGCCGTCGGAGAAGGCGGCGTCGTTCAGGGCGTCTTCGTCGTCGAGGATGTGCGAGTCGTCGATGCTTAGGACAAACAGGGCTTTTTCGACGGTTTGCCAGATGGCGGCGTTTTCGCCGCGGCTGATGAGTTGCGCGCGGATTTCGCGCGCCTGGGCGTTGGGGAAGACGCTCGGCGCGGCAAAGGGCAGGTCGGGCGCTTCGGGGCGGCTTTGGATGAGGGCGTAGAGGGTGTTTTCGATTTGTGCAGGCGAGGCGATGCCGCCTTTGTCGTCATGGATGTCCATGCTCCAACCGCGCCCCTGGTAGAGGATGATGATGTGGCGTGCGGGGTCGTGCGGGTCGTTGAAGGTGTATTCGTCTTCTACGGGCAGCGGGCGGCGGGCGGCGCCGCGCAGCACTTCCCACTGGCCGTGGCAGGTGTCGGGGTCGTCGAGGATGGCGCGCAGTTCGCCGTTTTGGTAGGCGTGGTGGACGCGGGCAAGGGCGTGGGTGAAGTGGGCGACGCGCTTCAGTCCGCTTTGTGGCGCTTTCCAGTCGATTTTCATCGCCTGGTTGCCGGTGAGTGGCAGGCTGCCCCGGTTGGCGAGGCGCATCGCGCGCCAGTAGTCAATCAGCCAGGAGTCGGGCGCGGCGAGGTCGGCGCGTTGTTCGAGCAGGCGTTGCAGTTTGGGCGCTTCCAGATGGCGGAAGTCTTCCAGTGCCTTGGCGCTGTGGGCGTAGGTTTTGTCGTCCACCAGCGGGCGCAGCCATTGGAGGTAGGTGGCAAAGGTGTCGTCGAGGCTGGGCAGGGGCAGGGTTTTCATGCGGCGGGTTCGGGGTCTGCGATGGTGATGTGGTCGATGCGACGGTAGTTTTTCGGCAGCCAGTTGCCTTTGTGGCCGCGCGGGGTGAGGTAGTTGTCGCGTTCGCTGGCGCGAATGGTGAGTTTTTGTTTGCCGCTGTAGAGGGTGAGGTCGCGTCCGCGCGGTACGGCGAGGATGTGCGCGAGGCGGATGCCGTGTTCGTCGTAGGTTTTTTTGGCAATCGCCAGGGTCTGGCTGCCTTTGCCTTTGGCGAGTTCAGGGATTTCTTCGGCGGGGATGAGGGCGACTCTGCCTTCGTTGCTGATAGCGAGAATGTCCGCTTCGCCTTCGGGCAGGGCTTGCAGGGTGATGGCGCGGCTCGTGCCGCCGGGGGTGATGAGGGTTTTGCCGCTTTTGGTTTTGCTGGTGAGCTCTGTACCGGGGATGATGAAGCCGTAGCCGTTGTCGGCGGCGATGAGGTAGCGGCGTTCGGGTTCGATGATGGCGGCGGCGATGATGTGCGCGTTGGCGTCGATGCTCATGCTGCTGCTTAAGGGTTCGCCCTGGCCGCGTGCTGAGGGCAGGCCGTGCAGGGCGAGGGTGTAACTGCGGCCGTTATCGGCGAGCAGGCAGGCTTGTTGGTTGCTGCGGCCGCTGATTTGGGTGAGGTAGGCGTCGCCGTTTTTGTAGGCGAGCGCCGCGCCGTCGATGGCGTGGCCTTTGCCGCCGCGTATCCAGCCCATTTTGGAGATGATGAGGGTGACGGCTTCGCTCGGTGTCAGTTCGGTTTCGTCCAATGCCACGGCGGCTTCGCGCTCGATGATGCGGGTGCGGCGCGGGTCGCCGTAGGCTTCGGCATCGGCGGCGAGTTCGTCGGCAATCAGCGCCAGCAGGCGTTCGCGGCTTTGTAGCAGTTCGTGCAATCGCTGTTGTTCGGTGGCAAGCGCGTCCTGTTCGGCGCGGATTTGTATTTCTTCGAGGCGGGCGAGGTGGCGCAGCCGGGTGTTGAGGATGGCCTCTGCCTGCGCCTCACTCAGGGCGAAGGTCGCCATCAGCACCGGGCGCGGTTCGTCTTCTGTGCGGATGATGCGGATGACTTCGTCGAGGTTCAGATAGGCGATGAGCAGGCCTTGCAGGATGTGCAGGCGCTCATTGACCGCGTGCAGGCGATGGTTGAGACGGCGGCGCACGGTTTCTTCGCGGTACACCAGCCATTCGCGCAGGATTTGTCCGAGGTTTTTCACTTGCGGACGGCCATCAAGGCCAATCATGTTCATCTGCGCGCTGTAGCGTTTTTCGAGGTCGGTGGTGGCGAAGAGGTGCTGCATCAGGCGTTCGTGGTCAATGCGGTTGGAGCGCGGCACGAGGACAAGGCGGATGGGGTGTTCATGGTCGGATTCGTCGCGCAGGTCTTCCAGCCAGGCGAGTTTTTTCGCCTGCATTTGTTTGGCGATTTGTTCTTGTACTTTGCTGCCGGAGACTTGGTAGGGCAGTTGGTCGATGATGATGTTGCCGTCTTCGAGGTGCCAGGTGGCGCGCAGCCGCACCGCGCCGCGCCCGGTGCGGTAGAGCGCGGCGATTTCTTCGCGCGCGGAGACGAGTTCGCCGCCGGTGGGGAAATCGGGAGCGGGGATGTGTTGCATGAGGGCGTCGTCGGTCAAAAGCGGGTCGGCGATGAGGGCGCGGCAGGCGCTAACGACTTCACCGAGGTTGTGCGGCAGCAGGTTGGTCGCCATGCCGACGGCGATGCCGCTGCCGCCGTTGAGCAATATGTTTGGCAGGCGGGCAGGCAGGCGCGCCGGTTCTTGCAGGGTGCCGTCGAAGTTGGCAACCCATTCGACCGTGCCTTGTTCCAGCTCGGCCAAAAGCGTCTTGGCGTAACCGGTCAGGCGGCTTTCGGTGTAGCGCATCGCCGCGAACGATTTGGGATCATCGGCGCTGCCCCAGTTGCCCTGGCCATCGACCAGCGGGTAGCGGTAGGCGAAATCCTGCGCCATCAGCACCATCGCCTCATAGCAGGCGGAATCGCCGTGCGGGTGGTATTTGCCGATGACGTCGCCGACGGTGCGCGCCGATTTTTTGTGCTTGGACTGATGCGAAAGCCCCAGCTCGCTCATGGCGTAAATGATGCGGCGCTGTACGGGTTTCAAGCCATCGCCGATGTGCGGCAGGGCGCGGTCAAGGATGACGTACATCGAGTAGTCGAGATAGGCTTTTTCGACGAAGCCGGCGAGGGGTTGTTGTTCGGCGTTGAGGGCGGTGTTCATGATGGGCGGGGTTGGTTTTTCGTGGCGTGCCTTTTACGGCGTTTTGCGGGAAAAATCCAGCATGAGCGGCAATTCTTGCTGCGGGCTGTCTTCGCGCATCCCGGAGTAGGTGATGCCGACAAGGCGTACCGGGCGCGCGGGGGCGATGTCGTTCAGCAGGCGCGCAATCCAATAGTGCGCGTCTGTTTCGCGGGTGAAGGCGGTGGAAAGGGTCTGGCGGCGCGTCGTCTGGCTGAAGTCGCTGTATTTGAGTTTGAGGGTGAGGGTGTGCGGTTGCAACTGGCGGCGTTGCACGTCGGCAAATGCCTCGCGGTTTTGCGCGAGCAGCGCCTGGTAGAGCGCGGCGCGGTCTTCGATGTCGCGGGCGAAGGTGGTTTCGCTGCCGATGGATTTGCGTTCGCGCGTGGCTTCTACCGGGCGCAGGTCGATGCCGCGCGCCATGTCGTAGTAGAAGTCGCCCTGTTTGCCAAATTCGTGGTGCAGCGTCTCGCGCGAGAGGCGGCAGAGGTCGGCGCCGGTCTGGATGCCAAGCGCGTGCATATGCGCGGCGGTCGCCCTGCCAATGCCGTGAAAGCGCTCCACCGGCAAGCTGGCGGCAAAGGCCGCGCCCTGCGCGGGCGGGATGACGGCGATGCCGTTCGGTTTGTTCAGGTCGGAGGCGATTTTTGCCAGCATTTTGTTGTAGGAAACGCCCGCCGAGGCGGTCAGCCCGGTCGCGGCGAAGATTTCGGCGCGCAGGCGTTCGGCGATGCGGGTGGCGGAGCCGCTTTCATGCGGGCTGTCGCTGACGTCGAGATAGGCCTCATCCAGCGAGAGCGGCTCAACGAGGTCGGTGACGGCGAGCATCAGCGCGCGGATTTGCAGGCTGACCGCGCGGTACACGGCGAAACGCGGCGGCGCGAGGATGAGCTGCGGGCAACGCTGCTGCGCGCGGTAGGTGGACATGGCGGAATGGATGCCGTAGCGGCGCGCCTCATAGCTGGCAGCGGCAACCACGCCGCGCTCTGCCGCCGGGCGGGCGACGACGAGCGGCTTGCCGCGCCACTCGGGGTGATCGCGCTGCTCCACCGAGGCGAAGAAGGCGTCCATGTCAATGTGGATGATTTTGCGGGAGCGGGGCATGGTGGCGTGCTTATAGGATGGCTCAGCGCCGCCGCAATCCGTCACCCAAACGGCGTTGTTCCAGCGGCATTCCCGCCTCGTAGCGGGCGACAAGGCGCATCGCAATCAGCCAGCAGACCGGCGCGGTGAAGACGGCTTCCGCCATGTGGCCGAGGATGATGCCGCGCGGCCCCAGCAGCCACGCGCCGAGGCTGATCAGCGGAATCGCACCGAACAGCAGCCCGGCGAGGTTGGAAGCGGTGGAGTAAAACGGGCGGCCAAGGTTGTTGTAAGCGGCGTTCAGGAAAAAGATGACGCCCTTGCAGCCGAACAGCAGCGACGCACCGCTGCAATAGAAGCGGAGCAGCGCGGCGGCGCGCTCGTCCAGCGCAAACCATTGCGGCAGCGGCTCGCGCAGGAGGAAGAGCAGCAGGCCGATGACGGCGACGGTAAGCCAGTTGAATTGCAGCGCGGCGAGGAGCGTTTGCCGCACGCGGGCAAAGCGCGCCGCGCCTGCATTCTGGCCGATAATCGGGGCGACGGCGGCGGAGAGTGAAAAGAGCAGGGCGAAGCCGACCGGGACGAGGCGAATGATGACGGCAAAGGCGGCGACGGCATCGTCGCCAAACGCGGCCATTTGTCGCGCGGCAAAGGCGGTGGCGAGCGGGCTGGTGAGGTTGGTGAGCATCGCCGGGACGGCAATGGCGACAATCGCCGGAATATTGAGCATGAGCAGGCGCAAATGTAGCGGCGCGCGCAGGCGGTAGCGCCAGATGACGACGTACCAGGCGGCGGCGACCAGTACCGCTTGCGAGATGAGCGCGGCCAGCGCCGCGCCTTGCAACCCCCAGCCGCAGGCGAAGATAAAGATGGGGTCAAGCACGGCCTGGGTTGCGGTCGCGCCGATGCTGACGTACATCGCCAGCCGCGCGCTGCCGAGGGCAAAGAGGGTGGACGTGCCGCAGTTGCCGAGCGTCAGCAGCGGCAGGCCAATGAGGACAATGGCGAGATAATCGGCGGCGTGGGCAAGCGTCTCGCCCTGCGCGCCGAGGCTGGCGAGAATGGGGACGCGGGCAAACCAGGCGATGGCGGCGAGCAGCGTCAGCAGGATGAAGCTGAAGGCGGAGGTATCCCAGGCGTAGCGCGCGGCGCGGTGGCGGTCGCCGCCGCCGATGGCACGGGCGACCAGCACGGTGGTGGTGATGCCGAGCGCAATGGCAATGGCGCGGATGAAATAGAGCGCGGCCGCGGCGAAACCCAGCCCGGCGATGAGGCGGGCGTCGCCGAGGCGGCTGATAAAGAGAATATCGACGAAATCAACGATGAAGGTGGCGAGGATGCCGACGCTGCGCGCGCAGGTCATGTTGATGAGATGGCGCCAGATGCTGCCTTCGATAAAGGGCGCGTTGGCGGGGTCGGGGCTGCGGTTCATGCGGGTAGGGTAGGGCAGGGCAAAGGCGCGGATTGTAGCGGTTTTTGCCGGTGCTATCTGCGCCGATTTCCCGCCCATAATCAAACAAACTCATCGCGCTAACGAAAAATTTACAAAAAACTGCTTGATATTGCCGCAGCAAGCCATACATCGGCGTTATCCCAATTTCAACCAAGAGGAAACATCATGCAAGCCTTTACCTCGCGCTTCCAGGAAGCGCTGCAAACCGCGCAGTCCATCGCCGTTGGCAAGGACAGCAATTACATCGAACCCGCGCACGTCTTCTTGGCGCTTCTGCGGCAGGAAGGCGGCGCCGCTGCCTCCATCCTGCGCCAGGCGGGGGCGGACGTCGGCACCTTGCGCGCCCACGTCGAGCAAATCGTCAATGACCTGCCGCGCGTGGCGAACGCCACCGGGCAGGTGAACATCTCGCCCGACACCTCGCGTCTGCTCAATCTTTGCGACAAATACGCGCAGCAAAACGGCGACAAATTTATCTCGTCCGAGCTGTTCCTGCTCGCTGCCTGCGAAGATTCCGGCGCGCTCGGCAAGGCGCTGAAAACGGCGGGCATTCAGAAAGCCAAGCTGCAACAAATCATCGACCAACTGCGCGGCGGCGAACCCGTGACCGACGAAGCCGCCGAAGACAAACGCGAAGCGCTGAAAAAATACACCATTGACGTCACCGCCCGCGCCGAGCAGGGCAAAATCGACCCGGTGATTGGCCGCGACGAAGAAATCCGCCGCGCCATGCAAATCCTGCAACGGCGCAACAAAAACAACCCCGTCCTCATTGGCGAGCCGGGCGTCGGCAAAACCGCCATCGTTGAAGGACTGGCGCAGCGCATCGTCAATGGCGAAGTGCCGGAAAGCCTGAAAGGCAAACGCCTGCTCTCGCTGGATCTTGCCGCGCTGCTCGCGGGTACCAAATACCGGGGCGAATTTGAGGAGCGGCTGAAAGCGGTGCTGACCGACATCGAAAAAGCGAACGGACAAATCATCCTTTTCATCGACGAAATTCACACCATGGTCGGCGCGGGCAAAACCGAAGGCTCAATGGATGCGGGCAATATGCTGAAACCCGCCTTGGCGCGCGGCGAGCTGCACTGCATCGGCGCGACCACGCTGGACGAATACCGCCAGTACATGGAAAAAGACGCCGCGCTGGAGCGCCGCTTCCAGAAAGTGATGGTGGAAGAACCGACGGTGGAAGACACCATCGCCATCCTGCGCGGCCTGCAAGAGCGCTACGAAGTGCATCACGGCATCGACATCACCGACCCCGCGCTGGTCGCCGCCGCCGTGCTGTCCAACCGCTACATCACCAACCGCCAACTGCCGGACAAAGCCATCGACCTCATTGACGAAGCCGCCGCGCAAATCCGCATGGAGCTGGACAGCAAACCGGAGACGATGGATCGCATCGACCGCCGCCTGATACAGCTCAAAATGGAGCGGCTGGCGCTGGAAAAAGAGCACGACGACGCCTCGAAAAAACGCCTCGCCGACCTGCAAGACGAAATACATAAACTCGAAAAAGAATACGCCGACCTCGAAGAAGTCTGGCAGGCAGAAAAAGCGACCATCCAGGGCAGCGCCGGCATCAAAGAAGAAATCGACCGCCTGCGTGTGGAGCTGGAAGCCGCCAAACGGCGCGGCGACTACGCGGCGATGAGCGAAATCCAGTACGGCAAAATCCCGGCGCTGGAAAAACAACTGGCGCACAGCGAAAGCAATGAAGCCAAGCCGCAGCACACCCTGGTGCGCAGCGAAGTTACCGAAGAAGAAATCGCGCAAATCGTCTCGCGCTGGACGGGCATCCCCGTCGCGAAAATGCTCGAAAGCGAAAAAGAAAAACTGCTGACGCTGGAAAGCGCACTCGGCGCGCGCGTTGTCGGCCAGGAAACCGCGGTGGAAGCGGTGGCAAACGCCATCCGTCGTAACCGCGCCGGGCTGTCCGACCCGAACCGCCCCATCGGCTCGTTCCTCTTCTTGGGCCCGACCGGCGTCGGCAAAACCGAACTGTGCCGCACCTTGGCCGAATTCCTCTTTGACAGCGATGAAGCGATGGTGCGCATCGACATGAGCGAATTCATGGAAAAACACAGCGTCGCCCGCCTGATTGGCGCGCCGCCCGGCTACGTCGGCTACGACCAGGGCGGCTACCTGACCGAAGCGGTGCGCCGCCGCCCGTATTCCGTCATCCTCTTTGACGAAATCGAAAAAGCGCACGCCGACGTCTTCAACATCCTGCTGCAAGTGCTGGACGACGGCCGCCTCACCGACGGCCAGGGGCGCACCGTGGACTTCCGCAACACCGTCATCATCATGACCTCGAACCTCGGCTCGCACCTCATTCAAGAAATGAACGGCGGCGACTACGAAGCGATGAAACTGGCGGTGATGGAAGTGGTTAGCGCGCACTTCCGCCCGGAATTCATCAACCGCATCGACGAAACCGTGGTCTTCCACGCCCTCGGCAAAGAGCATATGCAAGGCATCGCCAACATCCAGTTGCAACGCCTGCGCAAACGCCTCGCCGAACGCGACCTGGGGCTGGACATCAGCCCGGCGGCGCTTTCGCAACTGGTGGAAGTCGGCTACGACCCGGTCTTTGGCGCACGCCCGCTGAAACGCGCCATCCAGACCCATCTGGAAAACCCGCTGGCACAGCGCATCCTCGCTGGCGACTTCGTCCCCGGCAGCACCGTCCATGTGGATTACCAGGAAGGCGAAGGGTTTACCTTCCGCGCCTGATGTGCGGCATCCGTAGGGTGGGGGGCTTGCCCCACCAACAAAAAACGCCCCGCAAGGGGCGTTTCTCATTGAACCGGCGGCAAAAATTACGGCGCAAACGCCTGCAATTCCGGGTTGATTTCCGTCTGCGCCAGATTGTTGGCGTAATTGCACAAGGTGGCAAGCGCCACGCCGAGAATCACCTCCAGCGCCTGCTGCTCGCCATAACCGGCGGCGTAAAACGCCTGCAATTCCGCGTCATTAACCTTGCCCCGGTTGGCAATCACCGCCAGCGTGAACGCCTGCAGCGCGGCGAGTTTGCCGTCTGCCAGCGGTTCGCGCCGTTGCAGCGCGGCGACCGTCGCCTCGTCCAGCCGCAGTTTCAGTTTGGCGATTTTGCTATGCCCGGCGACGCAAAAATCGCAGCCGTTTGCCGCCGCCGCGCTAATCTGGATAACCTCAATCTCGGCAGGCGTCAGACTGGTGGCGGCATTAATTTTGCCCACTTCCTGATACATCTGTAGCGCGCCTGGCGCGTTGGCCAGCACGGCGAGCAGGTTCGGCAGAAAACCGTTGGCATCCAGCGCTGCTTGCAGGCGGGGTTTGGCGGCGTCTTGCGCGGTGGCGACGGTTTGCAAAGTAATACGGCTCATGGATTCTCCAATGACAAATAGGGGCGGGCGATAATAGCGGGGATACGCGGCAGGCGGAAATAGCAAAAAGTTATAGGGCGATGCCAAACTGGCGCGTAAAAATAGGGGCATTCATATTAAACTGTTGCCGCCGCATCTTGCGGTTTTCCCCACTCCATTTTCAAGGAAGCATTTATGAAAAAAATCCTGCATACCCTGCTGGCCTCGCTGGCCTGCTTCGCACTCATCGCACCTGCACAATCGCAGGATGACGGCGATGCCGAATTTCTTGCACTGATGGCACAGGCAGAAATGGGGCCAAAAAGCATTGCCCTCGGCAGTGAGGCAACATTGCAACTGCCTGCCAATGACAATATCGCCTTCTTTGGCAAAGAACCCGCGAATAACCTTATGGAAAAACGCGGCAGTGGCGCAAGCCCGGAACGCTACGGCATTATTATCAATGCCGCCGACGAATAGTTTGCCGACATTCAGCATGGCGATACCGGTCATATCAAGGATGACGATGCGGAGGAGATTAAAGCAGACAAACTGATGAAACTTATCCGGGAAGGCGAGAAAAAAGAAAACGAAAGTCGCCGCAAGCGGGGCGTGACCGAATTGCACGTGGATGGCTGGGCGCAAGAACCGCATTATGACCGCGCCAATCATCGCCTGATTTGGGCATTGAACGTGCATAGCGGCAATGACCCGCAGACCATTATCAACTACAGCATTATTGCCCTGGGGCGTAAAGACATCATCGCCATTACCCTGGCCGATTCCAACAACAATCTGGAAAAAACACAAAAAAGCGCCAACGAATTACTCAATACCATTACCTTCAATCCGGGCAACCGCTACGAGGATTACAATCCGAAGACGGACAAAACTGCGGAATACGGCCTGACCGCACTGATTGTCGGCGCGGCGGCAGCGAAAAAATTTGGCCTGATTGCGGTCATCATCGCCTTTATTGCCAAATTCAGCAAAATTATTATTGTGGCGGTCGCGGGCGGACTTTATGCCATGAAAAAAATCTTTTCCCGCCGTCGCCATGACGACGATGATGATGATTGAAATGCAGCGTATAAAAACGGCGGGGTAATCCCGCCGTTTTTTATAGCAATGCACCTTGTCTGAGGCTTTAAGTGTATCGCTATATGAGCCATTTGTCGGGATTCAGCCGGGCAACATCACCTCATCAATATGCGCCGCGTTGCAGGCGAGCATCAGCAGGCGGTCCACACCGAGGGCGACGCCAGCGCAGCCGGGCAGGCCGCGTTCCAGCGCGGCGAGAAAGTCTTCATCCAGCGGCATTTCTGGCAGGTTTAGCTGCGCGCGTTCACGGTTATCGGCGAGGAAACGCGCGCGCTGTTCGGCGGCATTGCTGAGTTCCCAAAAGCCGTTGCACAGTTCCAATCCATTGATATACAACTCAAAACGGGCAGCCTTGCCGTCAATAATGCGGGCAAGCGCCGCCTGCGACGGCGGGTAATCGCAGAGAAATTCCAGCGCGCCGCGCCCCAGCTCTGGCTCAACATAATGGGTAAAGAGCAGGTCGAGCATCCCGTCGCGCGAGAGCGGCCAGTCCGCGCTTTCCGGCAGGCGGGCGGTGCAACAGGCGCGCAGTTCGGCGTCATCCATCTGGCCGATGTCGATGCCGAGATGGCGGCGGAAGGCATCGGCGTAAGCGGTGCGGCGCAGCGGCCAGTCGCGGCAGGCGGGCAGCAGTTCGCGCACGAGAGCCGCCACTTCGTCCATCAGGCGCAGATGGTCAAAGCCAAGACGGTACCATTCAAGCAGCATGAACTCGCGCCGGTGCTTGCGCCCCTGTTCCTCGCCACGGAAGACGTGCGCCAGTTGGTAAATGTCGCCCGCACCCTGCGCCAGCAGGATTTTCATCGCGTATTCGGGCGAGGTTTGCAGATAACCGCCGCTGGCGGCGAGCGAAACCAGCTGCGGGTCGGTAACGCCGCAGGGGCGCAGTTGCGCAGTATCGACTTCCAGCACGCCACGCGTGGCGAAAAAGGCGCGGATGGCGGCGAGAAATTGGGCGCGGCGGGCAATGAGTTGGCGCATAAGTTTTTCCATGAAAAAGCCGCCGTGCGGGACGGCGGCGGATTTACCAAAGAAGTTTAGTTCTTTTCCTGATCGACCAAGCGGTTTGCCTTGATCCACGGCATCATCTCGCGCAATTTCGCGCCGACGATTTCGATTTGATGCTCGGCATTCTGGCGGCGGCGGGCGGTCATGGACGGCGCGCCTACTTTGTATTCGGTGATAAAGCGTTTGGCGTATTCGCCGTTTTGAATGTTTTTCAGGCATTCTTCCATCGCGTAACGGCTTTCGTCATTAATGACTTCCGGACCGGTGACGTATTCGCCAAATTCGGCGTTATTGGAAATGGAGTAATTCATGTTGGCGATGCCGCCTTCATAGATCAGGTCAACAATCAGCTTCATTTCGTGCAGGCATTCAAAGTAGGCCATTTCCGGGGCGTATCCGGCATTGACCAGCGTTTCAAATCCGGCTTTGATGAGTTCAACCACGCCGCCGCAGAGTACCGCCTGTTCGCCGAACAAATCGGTTTCGGTTTCTTCCTTGAAGCTGGTTTCGATAATGCCCGCTTTGCCACCGCCATTGGCGACTGCATAGGCAAGTGCTATATCGCGTGCCTTGCCGCTTTCGTTTTGTTCGACGGCAATCAGATGCGGCACGCCACCGCCGCCTTGATAGGTGGAACGCACGGTGTGGCCGGGGGCTTTTGGCGCAATCATGATGACGTCCAAATCTTTGCGCGGCGCGACCTGGCCGTAGTGAATGTTGAAGCCGTGGGCGAAGGCGAGGGCGGCGCCTTTTTTGATGTCCGCTTCGATGTCGCGATAGACTTCGGCGATGTTTTCATCGGGCAGCAGTATCATGACGACATCCGCGCCTTTGACGGCTTCTTTGACCGGTTTGACGGTGAGTCCGGCATTAACGGCTTTTTTCCAGCTTGCGCCGCCTTCGCGCAAACCGACGACGACGGTCACGCTGCTTTCGTTCAAGTTATTGGCGTGCGCGTGGCCTTGTGAGCCGTAGCCCAAAATGGCGACGATTTTGCCTTGCAGTACGCTCATGTCGGCGTCTTTGTCGTAATAGACTTTCATGGTTGCTCCTGTGTTATTGAAGGGGGAAATCGGGATTGCCGTTTTCGCGTTGTTCAAATTCGGCAATTTCTTTGTGCATTTCTGCCAGCAATATTTCTTCCGAAGGCAGATAGAGGCGGTATTGGCTGGCAATGATTTGTTGCTGGCCTTCCGGCAGGCTGAATTTGACCACGGCATCGTTTTTGTCGGCGCACAGCAGGATGCCGATGGTCGGATTTTCATGCGGCAGTTTTTCGATGCGGTCGTAGTAATTGACGTACATTTGTAACTGGCCAATGTCCTGATGCGTCAGTTTGTGCGTTTTGATTTCGACGATAACGAAGCATTGCAGCAGACGGTTATACAACACCAAATCGGCAAAAAATTCATCGCCATCGAGATGCAATCTTTTTTGCCGGGCGACAAAGGTAAAACCATTGCCCAGCTCCAGCAGGAATTCTTGCAAATGACTGATGATAGCACCTTCCAAATCTTTTTCGTAATACGCTGCTTCACGTTGCAAGCCGAGAAATTCGAGCACCATCGGATCTTTGATGATTTCTTTCGGACTTACGGGTTGGCGTTCATTGCGGGCGACAGCCAACACGCTTTCTTTGTCGTTGCTGAGCAGCAGCCGCTCATATAGCTGGCTGTTGATTTGTCGTTCCAGTTGGCGCGAAGACCAGTTGTTTTTCACGCTTTCGGCGATGTAGAACTCCCTTTTGTCTTCGTTATCAATGGATAACAGCATTTTGTACTGGGTCCAACTCAATTGCGCACGCAGTGCGTGCACAATTGGGAACGTGCGGTAGAGTTGGCGGCAGTAACTGATTTGCCGCTTGGAAAAACCACTGCCAAATTCCGGTTGCAGCCGTTCGGCAATCATTTGTACCAGATAGGTTCCGTAATCGGCGCGTTCCTGTCCGCGCTGTTCTTCTTCAAAGATGCGCTGACCGATATGCCAATACATCAGGGTGCGTTCGTGATTGACCGCACGCACCGCCTGTTCACGCGCCCCGGCGATAATCGCCTTGATGTCGTTGATTAAGGTGTTATCGGCCAGCATTACAATTCCAGACATTTGCCTGAACCGGTCGCAGCGAGGCCGGTCATGCCGGTGCGCGCCATTTCCACGATGATGTCGGATTCCAGTACGTCGATAAAGGCGTCGAGTTTGCGCTGCGAGCCGGTGACTTCAAAGATAACCGTCGTCGGTGTAATGGCAATAACGCGCGCGCGGAAGGCCTCGGCTAATTGCAGGTAATGGCCGCGTTGTTTGGCATCAACATTGATTTTGATGAGCAGCATTTCCCGGTCAACAAATTCGGCATCGCTGAGGTTTACCAGCTTGATGACTTCTATCAGTTTGTTGAGCTGTTTGTTGATTTGCTCTATCAGTTTTTCGTCGCAATAGGTGACAAGTGTCAGGCGGGAGATGGTTTCGTCCTGCGTGGGGGCAACATTCAGGTTTTCGATATTGAAACCGCGCGCGGAAAAGAGGCCAACGACGCGCGAGAGTGCGCCCGCCTTGTTTTCCATGAGGAGGGAGATGACGTGTCTTTTGTTATTCATACCAGCACCATTTCTTGACTGTCGCTATCCTGGTTGAGGCTGCAACTGGGCCCCAATATCATTTCTGCCTGACCGCCGCCAGCGGGAATCATCGGGTAAACGTTTTCGCCCGGATCGGTAATGATATCGACGAATACGGTTTTGTCTTTCATGGCGATGACTTCACGCAGTTTGCTTTCCAGCTCTTGCGGTTTTTCGATACGCACGCCGCAATGGCCATAGGCTTCAGCGAGTTTGACGAAATCGGGCAGCGATTCCATATAGCTCATTGAATAGCGTTTGTCATAGAAGAATTCTTGCCATTGGCGCACCATGCCGAGATAGCCGTTATTAAGGCAAAGGATTTTTACCGGAATGTGGTATTGCAGCGCGGTCGTCATTTCCTGAATCATCATTTGAATGGAGCCGTCGCCGGTAATGCAGAAAACGTCTTCATCGGGGCGGGCGACTTTTGCGCCAATCGCCGCCGGATAACCGAACCCCATCGTGCCGAGTCCGCCGGAATTAATCCAACGGCGCGGTTCGTGGAAGGGGAAATATTGCGCGACCCACATTTGGTGCTGACCGACGTCGGAAGCAATAACGGCATTTCCGCCGGTGAGTTTATAAAGCGTTTCGATAACTTGTTGCGGTTTGATGCGCTCGTCGCTTTTTGCATAATGCAATGAATTGACGGCGCGCCATTGGGTGATTTGTTCCCACCAAGCAGCGGTTTGTGCTTTATCTGCTTTTTCCTCGCTCAATTGTCGCAGCATTTCGCTTAAAACTGCGCGCACCGAGCCAACAATGGGAATATGGACAACGACGTTTTTGGCAATGGAGGAGGGGTCAATATCAACATGGATGATTTCCGCATTCGGGCAGAATTTCTTCAAATCGCCGGTGACGCGGTCATCGAATCGTGCGCCCACCGCGAATAATACGTCGCAATGGTGCATCGCCATGTTGGCTTCGTATGTGCCGTGCATACCGAGCATTCCGAGGAATTGCGGATCATTGCCGGGGAAACCGCCCAATCCCATTAACGTTGCCGTCACCGGGAGATTGAGGCGGTGGGCAAATTCGGTCAATAATTCCGAGGCGTTGTCGAGAATGACGCCGCCGCCAAAATAGAGCATCGGTCTTTCCGCTTTTTTCAGCGATTTCAGCGCACGCTTGATTTGGCCGACATGGCCTTCCACCGTCGGCTGATAAGAGCGCATTTCGATGTCTTCCGGATAGGAAAAGCTGGTGAAGGCGCTGGTTACGTCTTTCGGCACGTCAATCAGTACCGGGCCGGGGCGGCCGCTGCGCGCGATGTAGAAGGCTTTTTTGATGGTCGGCGCCAGCTCGTTCACGTCCTTGACGAGGAAGCTGTGCTTGACGCAGGGACGGGTGATGCCGACCGCATCGACTTCCTGGAAGGCATCGTTGCCAATCAGCGCCGATGGTACCTGGCCGGAGATGACGACCAGCGGGATGGAATCGGCGTGGGCGGTGGCGATGCCGGTCACGGCGTTGGTCAGACCGGGGCCGGAGGTGACGATGGCGACGCCGACCTTGCCGGAAGCGCGCGCGTAGCCGTCCGCCTCGTGAATGGCGCCCTGTTCGTGCCGCGAGAGGATGTGGGTGATGTCTTTCTGCTTGTAAATCGCGTCATAGACGTGCAGCACGGCACCGCCGGGGTAGCCGAATATGTGCTCCACCTGCTCTTCCCGCAGCGCCTCGATGATGATTTCTGCACCGTTCAGATGATGTTTTTTCTTCGCCATAGCCTTGCTTGCTCTTGATTCGGGCGGGTAACAGTACGCAAGCGCTCATGCGGCGTCAAGCCGTAATTTTGGCGGACAAATGGCGCGGTCAGGCGTTGGCGCGGCGGACGGGCAGATTGAGTCGCGTGCGGTGGCAAATGGTTGAAAAACGGCAACATTCAGCCATGTCGCCATTAATATCCTCAATTATCCACATAAAATTCACAAGATAATGGCAAAAAAACGCACCGCCCCTGTGAGAATCGGCTAAAATTCGCGCGCCAGTTCACACACGCGCGCGTGAACTGCGGAAAATTCGTAACTCATAATGGAGCAACCCATGATTGGCATATTCAAACCGTCGCCGGAAATTCCCCGCCTTCCGGCCGCACAGGTCGATCCCACCTATCGCCGCCTGCGCTGGCAGGTGTTTGGCGGTATTTTCTTCGGCTACGCCGCTTACTATTTCGTGCGCGGCAACTTTGACCTCGCGCAAAAAGGCCTGATTGAAGCGGGGCTTTACACGAAAACACAACTGGGCATCGTCGGTACCGGCACTGGCCTCGCCTATGGCCTGTCCAAATTCCTGATGGCATCCATCTCCGACCGCTCCAATCCGAAGGCGTTCCTGCCCTGCGGCCTGCTCCTCTCCGGCCTGTGTATGACGATGATGGGGCTGGTGCCGTGGGCCACTTCCAGTGTCGCCATCATGTTCGCCTTCATCTTCCTCAATGGCTGGTTTCAGGGTATGGGCTGGCCGCCCTGCGGCAAGACGATG
>NZ_CALJAH010000428.1 GCF_938028185.1 uncultured Cardiobacterium sp.
CGCCGCCGAGGCGGTGTTACTGGTGAACTCGGTGAGGAAAATGATGAACGTGGCGACCACCAAAATAATGACAAAAGGCGAGCTGCTGCCGAAGGCGCTGGCAATCATCTGCCCGATTTCCTTGGACGCCCCGGACGCGCCGAGAACGCTGCTCAGGGTAATGCCGCCGCCAAAGAGCAGCAGTACACCCCAGTCGGTGTTGTCGGTCACATCTTTCCAGCTGGCAAGCCCCAGCACGACCACCGCAATAATCGCGCAGAGGGCGACGAAAGTGTCGGGCGCGTTGATGCCCATCGCTTTCAGCTGGTCGCCGCAAATCCACGCCAGCGCGGTTAGCGCGAAGACGATGAGCGTTAGCACGCGGATGCCGGTCCAGGGAATGTCTTCCTCATTATCCTGGCGGATTTTCTGTTTGAAATTCGGCTTGCAGACGATCCACAGCGTGACAAACATCGCCGGCATCAAAATGAAGGTAATCGGCAGACCGAGGCGCATCCACTCAGTAAAGCCCATGCCCAGTTGCTTGGCGGCGATACCGTTCGGCGGCGAGCCTTGCAGCAATCCCATGCCGCCAATGCTGGATGAATAGGCGACCGCGAGCAGCACGAAAACGCGCGTGCCGCGGTCATTCTTGTCCACGGACGAAAGCAGGCCAAGCGCCAGCGGCAGAATCATCGCCGCGGTGGCCGTGTTGGAAATCCACATCGAAAGGAAAGCCGTGACGACGCACAGACCCACCGCTGACCACAACATGCTCGAACCGGCCATATGAATAATGGCGCTGGCAATCTTCTTGTCAATCTTCTGCACCTGCAAGGCGGTGGCAAGCGCAAAACCGCCAAGGAACAAATAAATAATCGGGTCGGCAAAACCGGCCAGTGCCGATTTCATCGTCATCGCGGTAACCGTACCATCCTTGCCGACGCTGGCGGGCAGATGCAGCAGTAGCGCGCCGATCGGAATCATGATGGCGGTCAAACTGATATGCACCGCCTCGGTGAACCACAAAATTGCGATAAAAATCAACAGGGCAAGACCCTTGTTGGCATCCGGCGAATACGGCAGTACGCCATAGGCGAGTTTGGCGACCACCAGTGCGACGAGAATAATCCCGAGACCAGTGACAATGCCGGGCGGGAAAAAGCCCTTGATTTCGTTGGAAGTAACAGGCGAATTCACAGACATAAACATAACCTCACAATAAATTTACCCGCGCTTAATATAAATCACCACAAACAAAATCGGAAAGAAAAAAATACTAAAAAATCAAGACAATCACCGAAAAACTAAAAAAAACGCGCGACCGCCCCCGTGCGCCGCCCGCCGCCTTGCAATCACCGAAAAACCCCCGTAAAATCCGCGCTCTTTTCACAGGCCCACCGCCATCGGCAACGTGAACTTAACTTGGAGAATCCCATGCTTACCGCTGAAAACAAAAGCGAAATCATCAAAAAATACCAACGCAAAGAAGGCGACAGCGGCTCGCCCGAAGTACAAATCGCCCTGCTGACCGCACGCATCCTTGACCTGCAAAACCACTTTGCGACCCACACCAAGGACTTCCACTCCCGCCGTGGTCTTTTGAAAATGGTCAGCCAACGCCGCCGCCTGCTGGACTACTACAAGCGCGTCAATTTCGACGGCTACCGCCAGCTCATCGCCGACCTCGGCCTGCGCCGCTAATTCCTGAAGAGAGGCAGACAGCGTGAAAGAAAGCATCACCTTTAGCTACGGCAAACATCAAGTCACCCTGGAAAGCGGCGAAATCGCCCGCCAGGCCGATGGCGCCGTTATGGTTCACATGGAAGGCACCGTCGTCCTCGTGACCGCCGTTGCCAAAAAAACCGTCGCCGAAGGACAGGACTTCTTTCCGCTGACCGTTGATTACCAGGAAAAATCCTACGCCGCCGGCCGCATCCCCGGCGGCTATTTCCGTCGCGAAGGTCGTCCCAGCGAAAACGAAACCCTCGTCTCCCGCCTGATTGACCGCCCGCTGCGCCCGCTTTTCCCCGAAGGCTTCTTCAACGAAGTACAAGTCATCGCCAGCGTCATGTCGGTCAACCCCGACGTCAATCCCGACATCCCGGCGATGATTGGTGCCTCCGCTGCCATCGCCCTCTCCGGTGTGCCGTTTAACGGCCCGATTGGTGCGGCGCGCGTCGGCTACAAAAACGGCGCCTACCTGCTCAACCCCTCCGACAAAGAACTGCAAACCTCCGACCTTGACCTCGTCGTCGCCGGTACCGCAGGCGCGGTGCTGATGGTCGAATCACAGGCGAACGAACTGCCGGAAGACATCATGCTCGGCGCCGTCATGTACGGCCACGAACAAATGCAGGTCGTCATCAACGCCATCCGCGAACTGGCCGCCAAAGCGGGCAAACCCGCCTGGGACTGGCAACCCGCCCCCGCTGACGAAGCGCTGGTCGCCAAAGTACGCGAACTGGCACACGACAAACTCGTCGCCGCCTACCAAATCGCCGACAAACAAGAACGCCAGGCCGCCGTTGCCGCCATTCACGAAGAAGCACAAACCGCACTGGTGAGCGAAGACGGCTGGACTGACACCGCCGTCGGCAACACCGTACACGACCTCGAATACCGCGTCGTACGCGACCGCATCCTCGCCAAAGAGCCGCGCATTGACGGCCGCGATACCGTCACCGTGCGCCCGATTACCATCCGCACCGGCGTCCTGCCGCGCGTGCACGGCTCCGCCCTCTTTACCCGTGGCGAAACCCAAGCGCTGGTCGTCGCCACCCTCGGCACCGGTCGTGATGCACAAATCATCGACGCGCTGACCGGCGAATACCGCGACATCTTCATGTTGCACTACAACTTCCCACCGTTCAGCGTCGGCGAAATCGGGCGCGTCGGCTCGCCCAAGCGCCGCGAAATCGGTCACGGTCGTCTCGCTCGCCGTGGCGTCACCGCTATCTTGCCGCCCGAAAGCGCCTTCCCCTACACCATCCGCGTCGTCTCCGAAATCACCGAATCCAACGGTTCCAGCTCAATGGCTTCCGTCTGCGGCACCAGTCTGGCGCTGATGGACGCCGGTGTCCCGGTCAAAACCCCGGTGGCCGGCATTGCCATGGGTTTGGTCAAAGAAGGCGAGCGCTTCACCGTCCTCTCCGACATCCTCGGTGACGAGGACCACCTCGGCGACATGGACTTCAAAGTTGCCGGTTCCGCCAATGGCGTTACCGCCCTGCAAATGGACATCAAAATTGACGGCATCACCCGCGAAATCATGGAACAGGCGCTGAGCCAGGCCAAAGCCGGACGCCTGCACATCTTGGAAATCATGAACCAGGCGATTGCCCAACCGCGCGCCGAAATCTCCGAATACGCACCGCGCTTCACCACCCTGCGCATTGACGT
>NZ_CALJAH010000429.1 GCF_938028185.1 uncultured Cardiobacterium sp.
TTTCTATATCAACTACGGATTTGTTTGAGGCAGCATACATTTTAGGACACCACCACTTTTCGTTCTATGTCCGACCTTACCTGCCGTGCCGGATGAAATGATCCGAGATGGTTTGCAGATATTCCCTGGCGCGTTCCGGATTGTCACGGTAATCGGCGACAAGCCTTGCTTCACCTTTTTTGCTGATGACGATGGCGCGGTTTGCCGGGTCGCTTGCCGACGCAACGTGGATACGCTCATGGCGGAAAAATATCCAGCAGCCTTCGGCTTCCATGTAGTCACGGGAGAGATATGGCGGTGGCGTATCTTGCAGCTCCGGCCGGGTGAACAGCAGTTCTTTTATTGCGGCGGCTGCCTGCGCCCTTGCTTCGGCAAAGGTGAAGGGGGACGGTGGCAATGCATCAACGGCTGGTATTTCGGTGTCGGCCACATCGGTCAAATCCGTATCTGTCAAATGCCCGTCCGCTGCATTGTGCTGGCGGGAAGGCAGGACAATAAGCGCAGTAATGAATCCGCTAAGGGCGGCAATCTGTAACGTCATAAAAAATAAGGGAGAAGGATCATCAGATGAATTTCCCAGGGCAGCGATCAGCATTAACAAAGGAAAAAACGGTATCAGCGAAAACAACACGCCCATCAAAGCGGAAATGATGGTTGTCACAATAATGCCCGCAATATTTTTATAACAACGGGCACCGGCAATCAGTTTCCCAATGGCAAGCGCACAAGGAAAGCCAAAGGACAGGGCAATACAAAAGGCGACTTCCATGCCAAACATCACTTCCTTGTCCGACCTTGCGTATATCCGCTCAAGGGTGCTATTGGATACGAGTATTTGATTGGGATCGAACGGCTTTTTCAGGATATATCCGATAATCAGGGGCGCCGCGATGCAGGCGACGACAGTCCAGATAATGGCAAAGCGCCATAAGGTTTCGTGTGCGGGATATTCGTCTGGTACGGTTTTCATGACGCATTCCTTTCCGATTGGATTTATGGCGCGCTGTCGCCGGATGTTTGCAGCAATGTTTTCAGCGCGGCGAAGGCGGCGCTGCCGTGGTTTTCGCCGTCGAGCAGGGTGAAGGTGGTGTCGCTTTGGCTTTGTTGCAGTTGGGCGGCCAGCGCCCGGGCGTTTTCTACCATCGCGCGACGGCGGCGTTTTTCGTCGCCGGGGGCGGCCTGTTCGCCGCTGCCCGCGCTGATGCGGATGGTGAGGCGGTTCGCCGGGGCGTGATAGCGGTCGGCGAAGGCATCAATGCGGCGGCTTTCCCACCAGATGGACGGGCTGGAGAGGTAATAGCCGCGCATGGTGCCACGGGTGTAGAGGTGGTAGAGGGCGAAAAGGCCGCCGTAGGAGTGGCCGAACAGGCTTTGCTGGCTGCGGTCGATGGGGATGCGCGCAGCGAGCAGCGGTGGCAGCTCTTCGTCGAGAAAGCGGGCGAAGGCTTCGGCACCGCCGCTATCATCGTCATCACCGGCCAGCGGCGGGGTGTAGTCGCGCGTGCGCTGCGCCAAATCAAGCATTTTGCCGCCGGGGTAGCCGATGCCGACGAGCACCAGCGCACGTTTTTCGCCCGCGCCGGGCGGGTTGAGCAGGGTTTGCGCGAGCGGCAGCGCGTAGGGGAAGTAGGTGTCGCCGTCGAGCAGGTACAGCACCGGATAGCCCGCCGGCGGTGCCTCGCCGATGGTGGCGGTCTGGATGCGGTAACTGCGCCGGCTGTGGGCGGAAGTGACGGTGGTTTCGGCGGCTTGCGGCAGTTGCGCGGGTTGCCAGTCGGCGGCGGTCGCGCCGAGCGCGGCGGCAAGGAGGAGGGGTTTTTTCATAAGCGTGTGTCCGTAGCTGTGATAGTGGGATTTTACCCGCCGTTATCGCGAGACGGGTATGAAAAAAGCCCGCATGACGCGGGCTTTTCTCGGGTAAATATTTACAAAATGACGTAGTAAGCGAACAGCGCAACCACGGCGATACTGACCAGGTTCAGCACCAGCCCGGCGCGGAACATATCGCGTTGCTTGACCTCGCCCGTGCCGAAAACCAGCGCGTTTGGCGGGGTGGCGACCGGCAGCATGAAGGCGCAGGAGGCACCGATGCCGATGACCATCACCAGCACATCTTCGCGCATCCCCGTTTGCGCGGCGACCGAGGCAAATACTGGCACCAACAGCGCGGCAGAAGCGGTGTTACTGGTGAACTCGGTGAGGAATATGATGAAGGTGGCGACGACCAGAATGATGACAAAGGGCGAACTGCCGCCGAAAGCGTTGGCAATCATCTGGCCGATTTCTTTTGAGGCACCGGAGGCGCCAAGCACGCTGCTCAGGGTGATGCCGCCGCCGAAGAGGAGCAACACGCCCCAGTCGGTGTTGTCGGTAACATCTTTCCAGCTGGCAAGACCGAGTACGACCACGGCGATAATCGCGCAAAGGGCGACGAACGTATCGGGGGCGTTGATGCCCATCGCT
>NZ_CALJAH010000430.1 GCF_938028185.1 uncultured Cardiobacterium sp.
CTGCCATAGGGTGCGCCTCGGCGCACCGTCCGGGACATGGCGACAATTTGCGGCGCCGGGGTGGGCTGCAAACCATCCGCATCAGCGACCACATCCCAAACGACGCAAACAACCCCGGTGGTGCGCCCTGTACAAAACTTTGAGCATATCGCCATAACCCCGCCCAAACCCGCCATGAAAACCCTCGCCACCCTGCTCCTCGCCTGCCTTCTCACCGCCTGCGGCAGCGTGCAATATCAGCCGCTTGCCACTATTGACCACATCGACCACAGCCGCGGCTACCGCCTGCAAAACCTTTTTCAAAACAACCAGGATGACGACCTGCTGCTCGTCCTCCTCATCTCCGGCGGTGGCAGCCGCGCCGCCGCCTTCGGCTATGGCGTGCTCGAAGTCTTGGCCGCCACGCCCATCACCGGCCACGGCAAAACTGCGACGATGCTGGAAAAAACCGACCTCGTGCATGGTGTCTCCGGCGGTTCGGTGCTTGCCACCTATCTCGCCCTGCACGGCAAAGAAACCGTGCCGCGTTTTGAGCGCGAATTTTTGCAACAAAACCTGCAAAGTACCGTGCTGCGCCAGCTTTTTTCCCTTGCCAACCTGCCGCGCCTCACCAGCCCGCAATACGGACGCGGCGACCTGCTCGCCGAAGAACTCGACCGCCTGCTCTACCACGGCGCGACCTTCGCCGACCTCGCCACACGACGCAAGGGGCCGTTCGCCCTCATCAGCGCCACCGACATGAGCATTGGCCAGCGCATCGAATTTACCCAAGAACACTTTGACGCCCTCTGCCTTGACCTCGCCCAGATGCCCGTCGCCCGCGCCGTGGCCGCGTCCAGCGCGGTGCCGCTCATCTTCGCGCCCATTACCCTCAACAACCACGGCGGCCACTGCCGCTATACCCCGCCGCCGCTGGCACAGGGCGACCGCGACACCCTCGCGCGCTACACCGCGCCTTACCAGAACAGCGCCGCCCGCCCGTACATTCACCTGCTTGACGGTGGCTTGACCGACAATCTCGGCCTGCACAGCATCCTCGACTACAGCGACATCCACGGCGACGCCCTGCGCGCACGCATCGCCGACGGCAATATCCGCGACATCATCGTCATCAGCATCAATGCGCAGAACCGCCTCGACAGCACCATCGACCAAAGCCCGGACATCCCCGGCCTGCGCGACGTCGCCGCCGCCATCATCAACGTCCCCATCGACCAAAACACCGAACAAAGCATCCGCAATTTCCAGCGTTTCACCGACACATGGAACCAGCACCGCCACACGGGCACGCGCCCGACGCTGCACTACATCAATCTCGACCTGAACGACCTGCCCGACGGCGCCCTGAAAAAACGGGTACTCAACATCGGCACCACCTTCTACCTGCCGGAAGCGGAAGTGCGCGACCTGCGCACCAGCGCCAAAATCCTGCTCGAACAAAACGAAACCTGGCGCAACCTACCGGGGCGCAACGGCAACTGGCACGCGCCGGACGACAAACCACATCCATAAATCTCGGCGTAAAGGACAAAATTCAGACTAAAAATTGAACCGCCCCAAGAAATTAGGAGGGAACCCTATCTGTGAGAGGATATTCCCATGAAGAAAAAAACAGCACCCCCAAAATACACCCCCGAAGTGCGCGAGCGTGCCATCCGGCTACTCGAAGAAGTCCGCGCACAGCATCCTTCCGACTGGTCTGCCATCCAGGCGATTGCTTCCAAAATTGGCTGTAATCCCGAGACGTTACGCGCCTGGTACCGCAAGCATCAGGACGCACAAAACCCCGCTGCCGTTGCCCAACAAGCGCAGGACGCCCGCATCAAGGCGTTGGAGCGCGAGAATTACGAACTCAAACGCAGCAATGAAATCCTGCGCAAGGCCGCGGCTTTTTT
>NZ_CALJAH010000431.1 GCF_938028185.1 uncultured Cardiobacterium sp.
AAGAGTAACGGGTTTTCCCAGACTCTAAACAGGTTCTTAGTTATTGGGGGGCAGGCGGTTTACACGCAACAGCAGGGGCGAGTGTGCACCGCATCGTCAGGCTAGACACACGTCAATGTAAAGCCAAAGAAGAAGGCTTATCATCTACGCAACCTTACCAGCCGACAAGGAACCCGTAATGAAAGCCAAACTGCCCTGCCTCCTGCCACTGCTCGCCGTAGCCGTCGCCCACGCCGAAGAAAAAACCGACCTTGCGACCGCCAACGCTTACCGCCCGCAATACGACTTCGCGCCGCCGCCGGTCATCACCCCGCAGACCGAATTTGGCCAGCCGCTGGAAAACCAGTACGACTACCGCCGCCCGTGGACGAACCCGTCCGCCGCGCAAAACGTCAGCACCAACACCACCCGCCCGCTGCAAGCCGAAGCCCGCGTCGGCAGCATCGGCGACCAGGAGCGCGTGCTCTACCGCCAGCGCGGCAGCAACCTCTACGGCGCGGTACAGGCCTACCGTCTCCACCTCCGCGACTACAAGGACGGCAGCGGCCAACGCACCCATACCGGCTACACCCGCGATGGCGAAATGGCGATGCTCGGCGTCGTCCCCAACGCGCAGCAGGAATACCGCCTTGGCGTCGTGCGCGACAACATCCGCGACGACAAACAGCCGCAGCACCAAATGGACGCGGTGAAAACCCAGCGCATCGTGGTGAACGCCAGCGCCCGCCTCGGCGCGCAGGACCAAAGCAACACCTTCAACCTCAACGTGCGCCACATCGAACTCGACCGCACCGCCAACAACTACAAACTGCGCACCCCCGCGCAAGGCCAGCCGCGCGTCAAAATGGAAGTAGAGCGCAGCAAAACCGACCTTGACGCCGACTACCGCATCCAGTACGGCGAACAGCGCTCGCACATCGGCCTGCACTATGGCCGCGACAGCCACAACGCCGAACGCTACGCCATCACCCCGCAGGGCGCGCGCCGCAACGCCTACCGCTTCGCCGACATCCACAGCGACCACTACCACCTCTACTACGACCACTACTGGAACATCACCCCGGCGCACCAACTGAGCGGCGGCCTCAGCTACGACCGCCTCACCGCCGACCCGAAAAAGAAAAACACCGCCTCACAAATCGGCAACCAAAACTTCCCCGCGCCGAACCAGCTCTGGCAGCAGTATTACGGCAAAGCGCTGAATGGCAAACGCACCACCGGCGGCGTCGGCGCGGCACTCGCCTACCAATACCAGCCCGACGAGCGGCAAAAATACCGCCTTGGCGTGGACAGCCTCATCCGCCAGCCGGACAACGCCGAGCGCTTCACCTCGCTCCCCGGCCAAAACGGCATGGGCTGGATCGGCAACCCCTACCTCAAACCCGAACGGCACAACCGCATCGCCGTCAGCGGCAGCTGGCAGGGCGACGGCTGGCGCGAATACGGCAAAGTGCGCAACGGCGACGTTGCCGGCGCCTGGCAAATCGAAGCCGCCGCCGACTACGACAAAGTGCGCAACTTCATCACCTACGACCGCGCGCGCGGCCAAAACGGCATCCGCCGCGACGACGGCAACGTCATCAGCCGCAACACCCGCGCCACCCTCATCGGCGCCGAAATCAGCGCGGCAAAAAGCCTGACGCAAAAACTCGCCACACGCGGCAAAGTGCGCTACCAATACGGCGAAAACAACGGCGACGACCGCCCGCTGTACAACATCCGCCCGCTCACCGCCGATTGGGCGCTGGACTGGCAGGACTACGCCCCCTTCGGCAGCTACAACGTCGGCGCCAACCTGCACTACGCCCACAAAAACACGCGGCTGGACAGCGACAAAACCAAAGGCCTTGGCATCGACAACCCGCTGCACTACCAGAGCTACGCCACGGTGAACCTCTACGCCAGCCTGCAAACCCGCGACCGCTTCGCCGTCAGCGTCGGCATCGACAACCTCCTTGACCGCAAATACCACGCCCATAACGAACAGCCGCACGTCGCCTCGCTCAGCCCTGCCGCCGTCGCCGCGCCGGAACGCACCTACTGGCTGGGATTTAGCTTTAACTTTTGAACAAACGCCCCTCCCCCCGTGGGGGAGGGGACGGGAGAGGTACAACCCAAAGACCTCCTTTACAAAACAACCCAAAGACCTCGTTTACATCCATCATCCCGGTATCACCTGCACGGAGATACCCA
>NZ_CALJAH010000432.1 GCF_938028185.1 uncultured Cardiobacterium sp.
ATAGAATTTAGAGAGGATTGCTATATTTACGACGGAATGGTAAACAGGCCTTAGCCAAACCTGCGAATGAAATCATCATGTTATAGTCAATTGTGAACAGCCTCTAGGCGCAGCCGATACGCGCGGTTTTTTGGTAGCGGGAAACGGTGCGTGTTTGCGGTACGCTCCCTGCAAACAAATGACGGGTATCGTAAACACGTTATAAATCATGTTGCTACGGCATCCCGCTATTTTCTGTATCGGGGTAGCGCCACGCATTCCAGTCGTCTTCTGCCAGTCCCAGTGCCTGGTTGAGGCGGGCGAGTGCCTGCGGCTCGTCGGCGGGCAGGCTGGAGAGCCACCGGGTTTCCGCGCCCGTCCAGATGAGGCGTCGCGGCGCGCCGCTGTCGTACAGGAAGCGGGCGATGGCGCTGCACAGGGCTTCGTCCAGTCCGTGCGGCGGCAGGTTGCGGGCGATTTCCCGTGTGTGGCCGCCGCTGGTGAGTTGCAGGCGGATGGCGGTGTTGTCGCCGTCTGCTTCGCAGTTCAGGCGGTAGCTGGCGCGGTCGTCGCCCGCCAGGCGGAGCAGGTCGTCAATGAGGTCGTGTAGCGCGGCGCTGTCCTGTTCGACGTCGGTTTCGATGCAGGCGAGGTTGGCGCTGTAGTGTTCTTCCTGATAGCCGGGGTGGTAGTAGCCTGCTTCCATGACGGCGTTCAGTACGCTTTCGTTATCCACCACGTCCCAGTCGGCGACGGCTGCTGCGAGGTCTTCCGCTGCGGGCGCCTGGGGTGCGAGGATGCCCGCCTGGTGCAGGATGGCGATGGTGTCGCGCAGTGCTGCCATTTCCGCCGGGGTGAGCGGGCGCGGCGGCGCGGGCGGGTCAATGGCGCTGTCGTCGGGCAGGTCGCCGAGATGGTCTTTTTCTTCTGCCGGGTGCAGGATTTGCCAGAGCAGAAGGAGCAGGGCGAGGACGCCAAGGATGGCGGTGAACAGGCCGAACCAGCGCGACCAGTCGCTTTTGACTGCGTAGAGGAACAGGCCGCCGAGGATGAAAAAGAGGACGCCGCCGAGGACAGTTTTGGGGTTTTCGTAGCGTTGCATGGTTGAGATTCCCGGCGGGTTCAGTCGTCAAAGGCGATGTAGGCGAGCGGAACGTGGTCGGTGAGCCAGACGCCGTTGTCGCTTTGGTAGAAGGTGTGGCCGTCGCGTTGCATTTGTCCGGCGGCAATGCGCAGCACGGCGGGTTTGCCGTGGCGCTGGCCGACTTTATGCGCGGTTGCGGCGTCCGGCGAGAGGTGGACGTGGTGGCGTGTGCGTTTGTCGAGGCCGCCGCTTTGGCGGATGGCGGCGAGGGTGGTTTGCGCGGTGCCGTGGTAGAGGGTTTCGGGCGGGATGGCCGGGCTGTATGCGAGGTCAATGGCGATGCTATGTCCCTGGTTGGCGCGGATTTTGCTGCCGCCCGCGTCATAGGCGAAGCGCTGTTTCGGGTTGGTGGCGACGATGTGGTCGAGCAGGGTGCGGTCGAGTGCGGTGCC